>JBBSBD010000083.1:0-22945 GCA_038251675.1 Chitinophagales bacterium
CTCTGCTGCAAGGTCTACAGAACCGGTATTGGCAATTGCATCTACATAAGTTTTGGTTGCCTTCTCACTTGGGTATTTTGTATCAGAATTTGATGCAAATGTGCCATCGACACTTTTGTTTGCAACGTCTTCTTTTAATGCTAAATCAAGTAATGCGGTGCCGGACTTATAATAAGGACTCAACATTGCAGTTGTATCCGATATATTCAATTTTGTAGCTAAAGAAGAAATCACATTAGACGATCCCGCATAAGGAGCAAGCATCGCCGCCGTATCCGAAATATTCAATTTGCCGGCTATAGCCGAATTTACATTGGGTGCCAATTTCGAAAAGGTAATATTTCCGTCAGCTATCTTATTTGCGGTAACTGCATTATTTGCAATCGTGGGTGCAGGATAAGTTCCGGATAGATCACCTGCTGCGCTCCCTGAAGGCGTTGCACTTAATGCATAAGGCACGCTTTGTAACTCTGTAACGCCGGCCAGACTAAAACTGGTAAAGCCATGAGGATCTATCTCAAGTTTTAGGAATTTTCTGCCAGTCGACCAGTTCACACCGGCTACTGACCCTAAAACACCGGTTGCATTCCGGCTTCCAATCACTATATTAAATAACCCAATATAATTGGTCATCACCCTTCTTGTTTCGCTGTAAACTGCCTGGCCGCCCGATGCGCTATCTATTATGGATATACGAACAGTAATATTCTGATAAGTGATCGGTGCGCCGTAGGAATTCCTGGCAATACCCTGGTAATTCATTTGCTGCGGAGCCTGAGCTTTGACTACCGTGATTAATGCCATTAGTAAAACGGCTAGTACAATTCTTCTCATAATAAATATTGGATTATAATTTTTCTATGTTAAATGTGCCTTGTTTCAGTATATCACCATTCGGTGCACTAAGGAATATCCGGAAATAATAAACTCCTGCTGCCTGGTTTGTTATGTCCCATTTGAGAGTGCTTACGCTGTTAACCTGGTTAAATTCCTTTATCCCAAGCAACTTTCCTTCACGACTGATTAATTGTACCGAAATTTTGCCAGTGGTTATTGATCTGAAATCTATGTAAACTATGTTGTGCGTAGGTATAGGGTAAAAACGAATTTCCTGGTTTGTCCAGGCCGGCAAAAGAGGATTTACAACGAGTGTTGATGCGTCATAAGGCTGTAGAATACCACTGGTTACATTCCACTTGATGCCCATTATAGAATTTGCATAAGAATTTTCTCCATAATAGGTTTCAACTATTGTTGATTCACCGATACTCCAGTCTAATATAAACCCGGGGGATATCATGGCTGAGCCCCCGCCTGCATTTAAAGTAGCAGGCAATTCCGGAGCTAACCGGGTTTGACTTGTTCCTTTTAATGAAAAAAATAATAGTAGAATGAGTATGACTTTCTGCATTAGATATTGGTTTATAAAAAATTAAAAAGCCGGTCAGGATAACTTTAATGATTAAGTGCAGTTTTTGGCGGGGAGCTGAAAGTAACATCTAACAGCGTTGGTCAATTTTGACTCGCATTTAACGTTCGGTATTTCTCTGTTCCACCAAAACGAAGGGTTAAAATTTAAAGTATCCTGTTCGGAAGAATGAGTACGACCGGAAGTTCTTAACGGGCAGTCCAAGTTCCTGAAACGTCCTGCCAACAGCAATGTTTGATAAAGTATATGATGTAGCCAATCGTAGGTAGAAAATTAACTACGCTCTTGCGGAATACTCATTCATAGCGTATTCTATTTTTGGATGAAAATTCACAATCAGTTCGCATCCATTTCCTGGTGTTGAATTAATAGTAACTCTGCCGTCAAATAATTCGGCCCTGCTTATTATGTTGTGAAGACCTACTCCATTTCTTTTGTGAGAGATATCAAAACCTTTTCCGTCATCCCTAATAATTAGTTCAATAATTTCCTGCTCGTTCTTAAGGCTTATAAAAACATTACCGGCATCAGCATGCTTATGTATGTTATTGAGTTGCTCCTGGAGAATACGATATATAGTAAGCTTCAATTTATCACTTAAATGGCTTTCATCGAAGCCCTCCCAGCAAAAGTTGAAAGCCAACTGGCTCGCCTTTTTTAGATTATCAGTCATATCAGAAATTGCGTCACGTAATCCTATTTCACCTAATGAAGGAGGAACTAATTTCCTGGAGAGGGTTCGTATGTCTTCCATTGCAGTCCCAATAAAATCTTTGCTTTGCTTCATAAGGCAAAGTGATTCGTCGTGACCCTTTATTACGCAATCAAGGTAAAGACTCGCCGCAGCCAGTGTTGGATTAATATTATCGTGTAGTTCTTCACCAAGGAATTTTCGCTCATTCTCTTGTGCAGTTAGAGCAGCGGCAGCAATTTGGTTTTGCTTTTGTTTTTTTTCCTCAGCGAGCTTATTTTCCAGTTGCTTTCGATCTGTAATATCGTTACAGACCCCGTCAATCCTTGAAAGCTCACCATCAAGATTTATGGTAGGAGTTATTTTCATCTCCAGCCACCTTACGCTTTTGTTCTTATGTATTATGCGATATTCGACATTTGCAATTTTTCCATCGCCCAAAACTCTTTCTATTTCTTCTGCAATGGGTAAATCATCTTTATGAATCACTTTCAGCCAAAGTTTATCATCTGCCATAAATTCGCATACTGTGTATCCATAAATCTGCTCACATTTTTTTGATTTTTGAATCAATTTTCCAGTTTTCATATCTACAGAAAACAAGACCTGGTCAACGCTGTTGAATATCCTTTCAAGTTCTTCTTTTGCATTTGAAAGCCTTATATTACTTTGGCGTAAATTTTCGCTCATAGCTATCAGCACATCTTTTTGAGCACTACTTTCCTGAAGTTGCCCTACCTTAAAACTTTCTTGAATAAAGCTTAATTCAGCCTTTTTAAAATTACGGGCCCATAAGCCGCATATATAAAAAATGGTGATCGCAAGCAAAACGTGAATAATAAAAGTGTCTAAAGACATATACTCTAGCTGTGTAAAATAAATTTTAGCAAAACCAGAAAACTGTAAATAACCAAATATTGCATGATGAATAAGAACGACAATCGCGAGGGGAATTTGCAGTCTCCAATTTCTGTAAGTGATAAGTATGGCGCTGCCGATAAAGGCAAAAAAATGCATTTCGAATAGCCCGTGCATCTGGTAAATAAATTGAGCTGTGAATATTCCAAACACGGCGCCCAATACATATTGATACAACTCGGAGTTCGGAAGCAGGAGTTTTGTCAAATAAAAAGCTGCAAGAGATAACCCGCCCACGCCTAAACCTATAAGCCAGGTATTATAATAAAAAGAAAAGACTATACCAATGAGGAAAAAACCGATAAGGAAAAAATTAATCGTTTTGTCGGAGGCAACTTTTACCTGCTGCGAATATTTTTCGGTGTTGAATTTCATAGGGATAAGGATAGATGTTGGGTAGGCGCAAAAAGTTTATGCCAATACAAATATAACAGGAGGAAAATTCAGCTTTTGTAGTATAATAATCTTTTTTAGATAGTAACTTCTCTATTGGACATTCTTTATAAGTCATCAGACAGGTTATCGCACATTAGCTCAGGTATTCACAACCCATTGTAAATAATCGTTCAAAATTCTATTGGCATAATTCTTAAGATCCGGGTAGATAAAGGATTCATTTATTTCGTTTTTGCCTATTTTAAGTTTTATCAATTCTATTAAATCTTTATTGATATTATAACAATAGATCCTGTTATCAACGCCCGCAATTGGATGGAGCCCCGCTAATTCTTCGAGAGGCACGGCCTCATTAGGGTTGAAAATAAAAATTCCTTTTTGTGCAAGTATATTGAGATTATAATAAGTAGTTAGCGGCTTAATTTTTCTATTTTTTTTATCTTCCTTAATATCAAACTCAGAAATTTCAAAATCGGATATATAGACTGTTCTGTTATTTCCCAGGTAATTCGACAAGTTGGTTATGTTGGGAAAAACATTGGCGCTAATATAATTGAGGTTATTCATCACAAAGGCATTATGTTCTGCTTTGTGAATGCGATAGATAGAAATATAATCTTCGATAGAATTTTCTATCTCGCATCTTCTTAAATTCTGGATTGCGAAAAATAATGCAATATCAATATCGTAAGTCCAATCCATAAGCGGTGTGGGTGCAGCATAGTGTTGCAGAATGCTCAGGATGGGAATATCCATTTGTTCTTTTTGAATTTCATAATATTGGAACACCTGTTGAAACAATTTATTTTCCTTGGCATTATTTACCATGTTCTGTATCATATCAACATACGAAAGCGGTTGTTTCAAACTTTCTAACTGTGTGAGGTTATTTTGTATCCAGTACCGTTGCGATGAATTATACAATTTATAACGGGCTTCATTTACACCCCTGAAAAAATTATCAAATGGATTTACTCCGGTCAATGCTTTAAATTGATCATACCAGTTAACAAACTCCCATGCATAATCAATTTTATAGTGTGTAATATTCGATTGATTAAAGTATATTTTTTTCTGTTCGAGATCGGGGAAAAAATGCAGCTTGCCCATAAAGTATATTTTAAAAATGATTTTGCGAAGATATTAGACTTAACGTGTTTGCGAAAGAGGATTTTTCAAACGGCCCCAAACAATTAATTTCACAATGATGAAGTATGCGCCCTAAATTGTTGGCGATTGTTGAGACAATCAACCAGTGATCTTCCGTTTACATGGTTCCCTCGCTCAATGCTATTTGCAAATCAATGAGTAACTCTGAAGTTTATATAAATAATTCTTTCGTATTAAAAATAAGATGTTATTTTAGATAACGCTTTCCCCAAAAATTTACTATTATGAAATTGATTCTAAAAAACATAGTTTTTTTTACCCTCTTTTTTTTACTGTCATTTATGGTGGCTGCGCAGGAAAAAAATTATGGTATTTTAACCATCAAAAAAGAAGACATTAAAAGATATTACGACAACAACGTTGCCTTCTTCGTGTTTAAATACAAAAAGCCATTATTCGCTTCTTATAAATTGAAAGGAACTCCTTTTGATTTAAATAACAGGCCAATTTTGCAGTCATTTAAGCTCAAAAAAACGAACAGGCATGGCAGGCAAAAATTAGGGAATTTCTACAAAGGCATTCTAATATTGGATGTAGATATTATGAAAGCACATGGGATAGATGGCACCTTTGATATATACTTCTATCCGCTAAATGATGAAAAGGCAGAGGAAGCTAATTATGTGAGTTATTTAATTAACAACACACCGGATAAAGAGGAAAAATATGCAGGCGCAGAAATCAAATTACAATCACATGCTGCTTCCGTGCCGCCCGATTTGCCACCGCCTCCATTTTCCTCTTTTACATTAAATCCTTCGCCACCTTACAAAACAGGCGGCAGGTAGAGGCATTGAAATTTTAAGACAATTACAAATTTTCTTATTACTGTTCGGCCTTATCAACATCTTCTTTTAAGAATTCTTTTCTGAAGACGTAATGATAAACATTGTTTAAGGCAGAGCCAGATCCTTCGCTCACCAGGAATGCGTTTACGAGTTTCCATCCCTGCTGTCCCATGTAGTTTAAAGCATCAACTACGGAATTGAATTTTTTCAATTTGCCTGTTTCATCTTTCAAGCGGTAATCTTTGAAAAACTTTCTTTCATCGCCATAGTCTACATCAATATTAACCTTGCGGCTCAACAACCGGTATTGAGCTACCAACTCGCAGTATTGCTCTACTTTGGTGGTGTCATTGGTTTGAGCATAACCGAATGCAGGAATCAATAAAAAGAAAAAATATATTTTTTTCATGCGCTTATTTTTTAAAAAATTCCAATCTTAATTAGATTTCTTTTCGTGATAAAACTTAACTCATCCAATTAATGCCTGCTTCCGCATTCCATTTCACCGTTGACTTTTTAAGCTTTGTCCAAAACTCAATGGAGCTTTTACCGGTAATATCACCCACACCAAATTTACTTTCGTTCCATCCTCCAAAAGAGAATGGCTCTCTTGGCACGGGCACACCTACATTCACGCCTATCATACCGGCGCTGGCTTTATCAATAATGTACCTGGCCATTCCACCATTTTGTGTAAAAACGCTTGCCGCGTTTCCATAAGGATTTGCATTTTCTATCGCGAGGGCTTCATCCACAGTTTTGGTTCGCATGATGCTTATTACAGGGCCAAATATTTCCTCTTTTGCCACGGACATATCAGGGGTTACATAGTCAATAACAGTAGGCCCCACGTAGGTACCGTTTTCCTTTCCTTCTACGTGAGCTCTTCTTCCGTCTACCAAAATTTTAGCGCCCTGCTCCTCCGCCTCCGTTATATATCGTTCTATTTTTTCCCGCGAGTCTTTATTTATTACTGCACCAAGATTTTTTCCCGGGATAATTTTTTTGGCTTCGCCACAAATCTTATCAATGATATTATCAACATCACCTACGCCTACCATAGCACTCGCTGCCATGCAACGCTGCCCTGCACAACCACTCATACTCGCAGCCACATTTTGAGCAGTCATTTCGGGTATCGCATCGGGTAATACGATCAGGTGATTCTTAGCGCCTCCCAGGGCAAGGCATCTTTTATAATTCTGGGTGGCACGTCTGTAAACAATCTTAGCAACTTTTGTAGAGCCCACAAATGAAACGGCCTCAATACCCGGATGATCACAAATGGCTTCTACAATTTCCTGGTCGCCGTGAACCACATTTAAAACACCATCCGGTAAGCCGGCTTCTTTTAACAACATGGCCAACCTGCCCACACTCAGGGGCACTTTTTCTGAGGGCTTTATGATCATACAATTTCCAAGCGCAATTGCATTGGGGATGGTCCAGTTGGGAACCATGCTTGGGAAATTAAACGGAACAATGGAAGCTACAACACCAAGGGGTACATGCTCCGTCCTGCACTCAACACCACGGCTTACTTCAAGCAATTCGCCACTAACCAATTGCGGAAGTGAACATGCGAACTCAGTAAGCTCAATACATTTCTCAATTTCTGCAACTGATTCCGCCATCGTTTTTCCATTCTCTTCCGAACATAAAACGGCCAGTGATTCAATATTTTTTTCAAGCAAAGTTTTGTAGCGAAAAAAAACCTGCACCCTTTCTTTGATGGGAATTTTACTCCAGGATGTAAATGCCTTTTTTGAGGATGTCACCGTTTCGTCGAGATCGGTAGCTGTTGAAAGGCAAACCTTCGAAAGCAGTGTACCGTCTATGGGTGAAATAACGTCAAGCGTTTTTGGCGAAGACGAATTGACAAATTTTCCTCCGATAAAATTTGTGGTGACAGGATATTTCATAATACATTTTTTATTTTTTGTTCAGAATTTAAACAGAATCATTTTAAAAAACATTTGTGTCCCGCACATAATAATTAAGATTACCAGGCGACATAATAATTATAAAACCCAGTCAGAACCTTATTATCCGTTGTTTGTTTATTTATCGGGCAGGGGAATATGCACGGTAAATTAATTAAAAATCAGTTATTAATAATTTGACCGTAATGTATTGTAATTTTATTTGCAATAAACCGCTCACTCACACAATTGAAGACTTACAGAAATATGCTAAAACGGAATTTGTTATTCATTTTTCTTATATCATTAGCTGGATGCAGTTCACTGGAACACAAGATCACCCTGGCTTCCGGAGAATACGACCTTAACAACCCATCGAAGCTTGTATTAGGCGACGCACTTTCGGAAATATCAGGCATCAGTTTCTATGCAAAGGACAGTAGCGTATTTGCCATTTCTGATGAAACCGGATTTCTGTATAAAATCTATTTGAAAAAGGGGTTCCAGATAAACGAGTGGACTTTTGATAAAAAAAGAGATTATGAAGATGTAGTGTTGTATGATAGTGCCTTCTATGTTTTGGAAAGCGACGGAAATATCGAGAAATTAACATTTGCGCCCAATGGCGATACCGTTTACAACCGCCGCACTGTCTTTCCGGGGGATAATAAATTGAAAAGGGAATTTGAATCACTTTACTATGACGAAGAATATAAAGGCTTTGTTATGATCTGCAAAGATTGTGAAGATGACGATTCTAAATCCACCACCGCGTGGTTGTATGATCCCGTGGCAGACAGCTATACGCCTTCCATATTTAAAATAGCGCTTGGCCCTGTGGCAGAGAAACTGGGCCTTGAACAAATAAAGTTCCGGCCTTCCGCGGCAACTATTAACCCCATTACGAAGGATGTCTGGATAATTTCTTCAACTAATGCGGTCATTGTTGTTATTGATCACAAAGGGAATATGAAAGATGTGTATACCTTAAATACTTCAATATTCAATAAGCCAGAGGGAATAACCTTTACGCCATGGGGCGACCTGCTTGTTTCAAACGAAGCCGGGGACAAATATGGCTCGGCTACTTTATTAATATTTAAACCTAAAAAATAAAGGTTAATGCAAAGAGGCTTCGGAATTCTTTTATTGTTGTTTAGCTATAACCTATGTGTGGCGCAATCAGACTCCATACAGGCACGTATTGTACTTATAGGAGACGCGGGCGAGCTTGTTTTTGGCAGGCAACCGGTAATAGACGCGGCAAGGGATTCTATTCCCATGGACAGTAAGACCACGGTGGTTTTCCTGGGGGACAATTTATACAACTCTGGCTTACCAGATGATATGATGCCAGGCTACGATGCGGCCAGGGCTGTATTGGATTCCCAAATAGCCATTGCACAAGGAACAACAGCTCAGGTAGTTTTTATTCCCGGAAACCACGACTGGAATAATGAAGCAAATGATGGTACCGCGATTTTAAAGCGGCAAGAGGTCTACGTAACATCACAAGGAAAAAACATTCATTTTTTGCCTACCGACGGTTGTCCCGGCCCGGTAGAATATGAAGTAAACAACCAGGTCGTATTGATACTGTACGACAGCCAGTGGTTCATAAGAAAAAGAGAAAACAGGCCGGGTATCGAATCAGACTGCAGTAACAAAACTGAGGAGGAATTTTATAACGAGCTTGATGACATGCTGAATAAGAATTCGAAAAAACTGGTTTTACTCATAGGCCATCATACGTTAAGAAGCTACGGAATACATGGAGGGTATTTCCCTATTAAAACTCATATATTTCCCCTAAGGGACATCAGCCCAAAACTATGGATTCCGCTACCCATTATTGGAAGTATTTATCCTATTGCCAGGGGTGTTTTCGGGGTGCCGGAAGATTTGCATTATCCTGCTTATGCAAATATGATTACAAGGATAGATCAAATTGTAAGCAAACATAAAAATGTGATTTTTGCAGGAGGCCACGAGCATACACTACAACTTATAAAAGACAGCAGTCACTACTACATAGTAAGCGGTGCAGGCTCAAAAAGCACCCGGGTATTTGGTAGCAAAAATACCGTCTATTATAATCAAACTTTGGGCTTTGCTACCCTGGAAATATCAAAGAAGAAAAATGTGCATATTGATTATTATTCTGTTTATAAGGATTCGGTAAGTCACAACTTTTCGGAAAATCTTTTTAATTTTTCTTCGATCGAAAAACAGGGTGTCGATTCTTCAACCCTGCCTGATGCTGTGCCCGAGCGACCCATAGAAGGTAGCGTACTAGTTGCCATTGACACTGCCTACCTGGAAATTTCGCCCTTTCACAAAATAATTGCAGGTAACAATTATCGCAAGGAATGGGGCACTAAGGTCAATTTAAAAGTATTTAGAATTAACACCGAAATGGGAGGATTTACCATAAAAAGCCTCGGCGGTGGAAGCCAAACACAATCGTTGAGGCTGAAGGATAAACAAGGCAGAGAATGGGTATTACGAACAGTTGATAAAGAACCCGAAGGCACCGTGCCGGAACTTTTGAATGGTTACATCGATAAGAAAATTATGAGAGATATGGTTTCCGCAGAGCATCCCTACGCGGCCCTTATGGTTCCCCCGCTGGCTGAAGCAGCTGGCGTTGAGCATACCAACCCTCAATATTATTTTGTTCCTGACGATCCTGCTTTCGGCGTATACAGTCCACTGTTTGCAAATAAAATTTGTATGCTCGAAAAGCATGATCCTACACCTGATGACAGTGAAACCAAAAGCACGGCAAAAATAATTAACTCCCTGATTGAAGATAATAAATATCATGTGGACCAGGAGACGATGCTTAAGGCGCGATTGCTTGATATGATGATCGGTGATTGGGACCGGCATTTTGATCAATGGAGATTTGGCCGGGATTCAACCAATAAGAATTTATTTTATCCTATCCCAAGGGATCGCGACAATGCTTTCTTTTTTTCTGATGGGCTATTTGTAAGAAGTCTCAGCATAGCCACCTTGCCCTATCTCCATGGTTTTAGGAAACGCTTTCACAATATCAACTGGTTTAACTGGGAAGAAAGAAACTTCGACCGGTTTTTCATGAATAACCTTGATAGGAACAAATGGGAACAGGCAATTTCAGAATTCCAGGCTAATGAAACTGACAGTGTGATACATGATGCCGTAAAACAATTGCCTCCTCAAATTTATGGTCTCGATAAAAAAGTAATAACAGAGAAATTAAAGAGTCGCAGAAATTTATTATCGAAAGAAGGGATTAATTATTATAAATTCCTATCTAAAGAGGTTAACATTGTTGGCAGTAATAAAAATGAATATTTCAAAGTATTTAATAAAGCCGATAGCCTTGAAATAAAAGTGTTCAAACGAAAGAAAAGCACTGATTCTGCCAGCGTCATGTTTGATCGTGTATTTGATCCCGCTGTCACAAAATATATAAATCTTTATGGCCTCAATGGTGAAGATATTTTTGAGGTAGACTCCACCGCAAATTCTAAAATCAAATTAAGAATAATCGGTGGTAAAGGGCGGGACACTTTTGATATTAAAGGAAAAGTGCGCAATACTATTTATGACTTTTCTTATGACAGTAATTACGTTCGTAATACCAGCAAATCCACTGTCGATATATCAACCGACCCGGCCGTAAATCTATTCGATATTACCGGCTACAATTACAACAGCTACCGCATACCGCTATTAAGCGTAGCTTATAACGAGGAAGACAGGCTTATAGCCGGCATAGGTTATTCCTTAAAAACTTATGGCTTTAGAAAGGCCCCCTACTCCACCTATCAAAGAATTACCGGGACTTATGGATTCAGGCCAAGCGCCTACCAGTTGAATTATTTTGGGGAATTTAATCACGTAATCAAGAAACATGATATCGTTGCAAGTGGTGAATTGTACAACTCGGTGTTAAATAACTTTTTTGGGCTGGGTAACGAAACGAAAATAAGACCCGGAACAAATGCGAATTTCTATAAGGTCAGGTACAATTATTTATCCGGCGATCTGCTATTGCGAAAGCGCTTTCATAATTTAGCAGAGATCAGTTTCGGGCCTTCTTATTATCATTACTGGAACCACTACTATGATAACAAAGGAAAAATTTTGTCGCAGCCGGCATTTGTCGGGCTGGACTCAGCAGATATTTATTCTAACAAATCTTACGCCGGTGCCAAAATAAATATAGCAATACACAATCCAAACCGGGACTTGCTTCCTACGCGTGGTGTAATCTGGAATACTGAATTCTCATCACTTTTCGGACTTAATAAAAGCAGCAGGCAGATCACAAAAATCACCTCGGATATGGAGGTATACGCAAGCTTCAGAGATCCAACCCGGCTGGTGACTGTATTGCGGGTGGGCGGCGGCCACATTTTCAGTGAAAATTATGAGTATTTCCAGGCTCTCAATTTAGGTAGCAACAATTTCCTGAGAGGTTTTAGAAAAGACCGGTTTTCCGGTAAATCGATTTTTTACCAGTCTATCGAATTCAGGTATAAATTATTTAATTCAAAATCATATATTGTACCCGGAGCCGTGGGTTTATTGGCATTTAATGAAGTGGGTAAGGTATGGGTAAAAGATCAGTTTTCTAAAAAATGGCACCATTCTTATGGAGCAGGACTTTATTATTCGCCTTACAATTTTGCGATTGTATCTGCAACGATCGCATTTGGTGATGAAGGCAGCCTTTTTAATTTTTCTATGGGCACAAAATTCAACATAACTTTTTAAAATGGATTATCACAAACTATATAAAAGAATAGAAGAATACGTAAAAGGGTTATTTGAGCAAATGCATGCACCGGCACTTGCATTGCATAATCTCGATCACACTGAAACCGTCGTAAAACGTACCCTTGAAATTGCAGGCCATTATAAAGTAACCGAAGATGAAATGCTCATTCTTTTTACTGCCGCCTGGTTTCATGATACGGGTCATTTATTTACCGAGCCATCCAAACATGAAAAGATGAGTTGCGAGATCATGAGAAAATTCATGAAAGACCAGGTTGAAGATGAAAAAATAATAGAGCAGGCTGAGGAATGCATTATGGCAACAAAGTTTCCAAGAAACCCAAAGAACTTACTACAGCAAATAATTTGTGATGCTGACACGTATCACTTCGGCACCAAGGATTTTAAGAATACCAATAAGCGTGCATTCGAAGAGAGATCATTAAGAAGCGGAGATAGCGATGTGGAGAAGTTTAATAAGGACACGATAGAAATGCTGGAAACGCACCAATTTTACACCAATTATGCTAAGGAGCTGTTGAATGAGCGAAAAGCAAAAAACATGAAAAAGTTAACTAAAAAAATTGCCAAAGCTGAAAGTGAAGACCAGGAGTCAGTCGGCACTCTATCAGGATTGGAAAAAGATAAGAGTGGCCTGATGAGTAAAGGTATACAAACCATGTTGCGCCTTACTTCTGAAAATCATTTAAAGCTTAGCGATATGGCCGATCATAAGGCCAACATACTTATATCAGTAAATGCCATTATTATTTCTGTGATACTGGGCGTGCTTCTTCGCAAATTGCAGGAGGAACCTTACCTGACCATACCAACCGTCATCTTCCTAATATCCGCTGTTACTACAATCATCATATCCATACTGGCCACAAGGCCGAAGATTAGTGAAGGAACTTTTACTCCGGAAGATATTGCGCAGAAGAAAACAAATCTTTTATTTTTCGGAAATTTTCATAAGGCTACCTACGAACAATATAATTCCGCTATGCGGGAAATGATGCTCGATACGGATTATTTGTACGGCTCACTTATTAAGGACATCTATTTTCTGGGCGTGGTCCTTGGAAGAAAATACAGGCTCATACGTATTGCTTACAATATATTTATGATTGGCATTATTGTGTCGGTTATTGCATTTGCCATCGCCGCATATATCAACGATGGCGAGTCGGTTGGAACTGTAATTAACAGTGGCGGATCGCCTTTATAAATTCGCTTTTTTATATGACTATTTTTAACAGGGACCTTAGCTGGCTTGGTTTCAACTTACGGGTTTTACAGGAAGCTGCTGACCCGGCTGTGCCACTTTTTGAAAGATTAAAATTCCTCGCAATCTTTTCTTCCAACCTTGATGAATTTTTCAGAGTGAGGTATCCTGGAGTGGTCGCACTTTCTGTTTTAAACAAAAAAACTTTGAAAGCCATTCATGGCGCAGAGGAAAATATTGCTGAGAAAATTCAGGATGAAATAAAAAAACAGCTTAATTATTTTGGTTCAATACTTCATGAAGAAATTTTACCGCTGCTGAAAAAAGAGGGCATTATTTTTTATTACAATATGCCCACACGGAAGGAGCATCTTTCGGAAATAAGAGAAATTTTTCTTTCGCATGTTCTTTCATTTATTCAGCCCATATACCTTGATGGTAAACCGGAAAATGGTTTCATGCCCGAAAACAATCATCTCTATTTCGTGATAACACTTGAGAATGAAACCGGGGATGGCACTTTAAAACAGGCTATCGTAAATATTCCGTCAGAAAAAATAAAAAGGTTTTTCGCACTTACTCCTCTTGATGGAAACGAGTATGTTATTTTTCTCGATGATATAGTACGGGAGAATCTTGTATATCTTTTTCCAGGGCTTCAAATACTTGGAGTGTACAGCATAAAAGTTAACCGTGATGCCGAGCTTTATCTTTCTGATGAATTTAGTGGAGATCTTTTGACGAAAATTGAAGGACAGCTTAAGAAAAGAGATTTTGGGTTGCCATCCCGCTTCTTATACGAAGAAGGAATGCCGGCCAATCTGCAAATGTTTCTTGCGGCGGCTTTTAATGTGACATCCGAAGATATGTTTGCCGGAGGCAGGTATCACAACCTGAGCGATCTTATCAAATTTCCCACCTTCGATAAAAAACTAATCTACCAAAAGCGAAAGCCTCTTTCGTCATTGCATGTTTTAAATAGCGGCGACATTTTCAATGTTCTGCTGAAGGACGACATTCTTTTACACATACCATATCAATCGTACAACCCGGTACTTTCTTTTTTTAACCAGGCTGCAATAGATGCAGAAGTGACAGACATATTTATTACCCTGTATAGAGTTGCGGAAGAGTCACACATCATAAATGCTCTTATCAGTGCAGCAAAGAATGGAAAAAATGTTACAGCTTTTATTGAAATAAAAGCCCGCTTCGATGAAGCCAATAATATTAAGTGGAGTAAAATTATGAAGGATGCAGGCGTTAAAATTATTTACAGCCTGCCGGATATAAAAGTACATTCCAAGATAGCGCTTGCGAGAAAAAAAACAGCAACGGGCAAGCAATCTTTTGCCATAGTAAGCACCGGTAATTTTAATGAAATAACCGCCCAGTTTTATACCGATCATGTATTGATGACTACCGACGAAGATATCTGTAAAGAACTTCTGAGGCTTTTTAAGTTTCTGCAACTTAAAAAATTACCGGATCAAAAAACGGATCTCAAATTTAAGGACTTGCTTGTGGCGCAATTCAATATGGTGGATGAACTCGAAAGGTTGATAAATAAAGAAATTGAAAAAGCAAAACGCGGCGAAGCCGCGTTAATTAGGATTAAGGTAAATAACCTTGAAGAGCCTTACTTCATTGGACTTCTTTATAAAGCATCACAAGCTGGCGTAAAAATTGATCTGATAGTAAGAAGCATTTGCTGCCTCGTGCCGGGCCTGCAGGACGAAAGTGAAAATATAACCGTAAAACGTCTCGTCGACAGATACCTGGAACATCCAAGGCTTTTATTTTTTGGCACTGATGACAATGTGGAGGCAATTATGGGATCAGCCGACCTGATGACGAGAAACCTGAGACACCGGATTGAAGTGTATGTGAAGATTAAAAAAGATGATTGCAAAAAAGAATTACTTGAATATTTCAAAATACAGTGGGAAGATACTGACAAAGCAGTGGAGCTTTTACCCGATTTTGAGCAACAAAAAATTACTAACAACGGAGCGATGAAAATAAATGCGCAACAGTCTATTTATAATTTTTTAGAAAATAAATAATGAGCTCCATAAGTAGATTTTTTTACGTCTCCCATGTAAATAAGCTCCGTTTCAAAACCGTATTTTATATTGCACTCTTCTGGACGGTGACGGATTACATAGTAGTTCTGCTTCGCACCGACGAACAGGAACATGTCAACAGCATTTGGTTCAGGGAAGGCCTCATGTTTTCTGTAAGCCTTTTTATGGGTTATCTTTTTGTGTACAGGCTTAGAAAAATGTCCAGGAGATTTCCGCTATGGCTAAATTTTCTGCTAAAAAGCTTGATCCTGCTGGGGTCAGCTTTTGTTCTCACTTTCACAATTCAATACGCAAATTCTGTTTTTATTTTAAAGCAAGGAGCCGAAAAAGCTTTGAACGTAATAGAAGCTTATGCTCTATATAAAAACTGGTTGCTAAAGAAAATAATTTTCTGGCTAATTATCTTTTTTGTAACGCAACTCATTCTTATCATCAATGAAAAATATTCGCCGGGTGTTTTTTTGGACATATTGCGGGGAAAATATACCAACCCAAAAATTGAAAAGCGAATCGTAATGTTTATTGACCTTAAAGACTCCACCCCTATAGCGGAGAAACTTGGACATGCGATTTATTTTGAATTCATCAGGGACTTTATTTACAGGATCTCACAGGCGATAATTGAATTTGACGGCACCATATATCAATATGTAGGTGATGAAGTGGTTTGCTCCTGGTTATTTAAACCCGGGAATACCAGGAAATGCCTGGATGCGGTAATTGAATCCAGGAAGAATATTCAAAAAAAGAGTGAGCATTTCCGGAGAAAATATGGAATAATTCCCGAGTTCCGGGTGGGTATCCATGTAGGCGAAGTTACAGTTGGGGAAATAGGAGTGGTTAAAAAAGACCTCGCTATGAGTGGCGATACCATGAATACAACAGCCCGCATTCGTAGCGCTTGCAATGAGCTCAATCGCCACTTTATTGTTTCCAAAGCATTTGTAGATAATATTGACCTGAAGCAATGGCAAACCGAAAGCCTTGGTGAGGTTGAGCTTAAGGGCAAAGGAAGCAGCCTTGAGCTATTTACTTTGAAAATTTAATTTGATTTAAATTTGTGTCAGCGCATTTCCAGCCAGCATTTTAGTTGGGTACGATTCCTTTATATTGAGTCCGGTATTAATTGGTTTAAATTTTGAAGTGTAGTGTATTTTAAATTGCCCCATGAACAATATGGAATCAGAAACTCCTAAAACACCTAAGAATAAAAGGCCTCTTTTAGAGAAAGCTGGAAGAGTTGTTGCATGGATTTTCGCGTCTCTCATTCTTCTCGTACTTCTTGTTTTGATACTTATACAGGTTCCGGCTGTGCAAAATTATGCCCGCAAAAAAATAGTAGCCTACCTGGAAAATAAGCTGCATACGAAGGTTGAAATCGGGAAGCTTGATATCGATTTCCCCACCGCGGTTTCACTTCAAAAAGTTTATATAGAAGACCAGAACAAAGACACGCTTTTATACGGAGGCGAACTTAAGGTAGATATAAGCATGGTCCGCCTTTTAAAAAGTGACATAGAAATACAAGAAATATCCCTCAACAATGTTATTGCAAAAGTAAAAAGAGTACCACCGGATTCTGTTTTTAATTTCCAGTTTATTATAGATGCTTTTATGGGAGAGCAGGCGAAGGCGCAAACTACGCAGGATTCTTCCACGCTGCAAATGAATATCGACAGGATTCTTGTCAATAATACCAGGATAATTTATTTTGATCCTTTATCAGGAAATGATATGGATCTCACATTCGGCCATCTCGATGCCAAGATATTTACATTTGATCCCACTCACCTGTTATTTAATGTACCGTCTATAAAGTTGGATGGCCTCAAGGGACACTTCTATCAAATGAAACCCTTGCAGCAAACAATTGAAAAAACAGTTGCGACAGCTTCGGCAGAGCCTGGCAATTATTTGCAGTTTCTTAATAAAGAGATACAAGTAAGTCACGTTAACGTCGATTATAACAGTGAACCCTCTCATTTAAAGTCTTCTTATATTATAGGCGACCTAAACATTAATCCTAAAACAATTGATCTTAAGAACAGCATTATCACCCTGGATAAAGCACATCTAAGCAATTCAACAATAAAAATCGAAACGGATTCGAAGCAGGTCAATCAGCAACCAGCCGATTCCGTTATTACCGGTGCCGCCACTCCCCCATTCAAAATAGTTGCCGCTAATCTTGAAATTGAAAAGAGCAATTTAAAATTTGATGACAAGTCTGCCCCGCATATTGGAACAGGTATGGACTATTCTCATCTTTATCTTAGGGATCTTTCTCTTAAAGCAACCGGCCTGGAATACAGCCTTGACACAACGCTTGTTTCCATACAATCTGCGAGCCTGAAAGAGCAAAGTGGCTTTGTATTGGATAATCTTAATGCAGAATTTTCAATGAATCCCACGGGCATTTCATTGAAGAATCTACTATTAGAAACTCCCGGCTCCGAAGTAAAACGATCCGCGGTTATAACGTATCCTTCCCTGGCAGCACTGCAAAAAGATCCCGGTGTACTCGGGCTTGATCTTGACCTGGAAAATAGCAAGCTCGCCATGAAGGACCTGCTGAACCTGGTTCCCGCTTTAGCTGCCCAATCCGCCAATATACCTCCGGGCGCAACTCTGTACATCGATGCAAAAGTGACAGGAAAAGTGAATGATCTTAATTTGCAAAAAGTGGTATTAAGAGGACTAACAGCTACCGATATAAATGTAAGTGGGTCGATAAAAGGATTGCCCGATCCAAATAAATTATACGCAGACCTTAATATCCAAAAGTTTCAATCAGGAAGAAGTGATATCAATACTTTAATGCCACCAAATACTTTGCCTTCCAACATCACTCTGCCTGAATCTTTTTCAGCATCAGGCTATGTGAAAGGCAGTATGAATAATTTATATACTGATCTTACCTTAAACTCGACTTTAGGCGGAGCCAAAATAAAAGGGACACTGGTAGATATTACCGATCAAAACAAAGCTCAATATGATATTAATGCAAATGCAAGAAATCTTGACATAGGAAAGCTGATGCAAAATCCGCAACTGGGAACCGTCACTGCAGACTTAGCAGTAAAAGGTCATGGCTTCAAACCGGAAACTGCTAACGCAACTTTCAATGGAGTAATTTCAAATGTTACCTTAAACAAATACAATTACCGTAATATAAATGTGGATGGAAATATTGCCAATAAAAATTATGCTTTAAATGCTTCGGTTCACGATCCCAACCTGGAAGCAGAGGTTGTTGCCAGCGGTGCGTTCCTGCAACAATTACCATCGGTACATATAAAGGCAACTATTGACAGCATAAATACACAGCCACTTGGTTTTACGCCGCAGCCTGTAAAATATCATGGGCAAATAGATGGTGACTTTACAAATATTGATCCTGATAGCCTTGCAGGAAATTTGCTTGTTACGCATTCAATATTGGTGAATGATGGCCAAAGAATTACATTGGACTCCCTGCAGGTGATAGCAGATAATACTGCCGGTAACAAGAGACTTACCCTAAACAGTGATTTTGCAACTGCAACTATAAAAGGACAGTACAGGCTTACCCAACTCGCTGATGTTTTCCAACAGGCTATCGATCCATACTTTTCTCTGACGGGCAAAAAAAATATTGCAAAAGTTGATCCCTATAACTTTACAATAAGTGCCGGCATTAATGACAACCAGGCTTTGCACGCATTTGTACCTTCCATCCAAAAATTAAAGCCCGTAAATTTCCTTGCGCATTTCTCAAGCGACAGCGGATGGAGCGCCGCCATGAAAGCGCCTTCTATCGTGTATGGGAGCTTCGCAATAGATGATATCGTTTTTGTCGCGCAAACATCCAATGGCGCCCTCACTTTTAAAACATCACTAGGCCAGTTAAAAAGTGGCTCTTCACTGGCAATACATGCCACATCTTTAAATGGGAGTATTCAAAATAACAATATCGATTTCACGCTCAATGTGAAAGACGAGAAATCGGTAAATAAATATACGGTGAGTGGTTTACTCGCTGCCCCCTCGCTCAATAATTACAGCTTCAGTTTAAAGCCTGATAGCCTTCTGCTTAATTATGATAAATGGAGCGTCACAAATAATAACAGCATTCAATACACCAACAACGACATTACGGCAACAAATTTTAATCTAAGCCAGGGTTCGCAGCAATTGGTAATAAACAGTATTGGATCGGGTACTAATAAACCGCTGAAGATCGATTTTACAAACTTCAATATAGCAACTCTTACCGGTTTTGTACAAAATGATTCTTTGCTGGTTGAAGGTCTTCTCAATGGCAACGCGGTCGTTAAAAACATACAGACACAACCGACATTTACTACCGACCTTACTGTAAAAAACCTGAGCATTTATAAGGATACATTAGGAAACCTTACCGCAAAAGTTGATAATAGTTCATCCAACATTTATCATGCAGATATCAGCCTGAATGGTTTTGGCAACGAAGTGAACATACTCGGAGATTATTTTTTAAAACCCGGGGACAACAGCAATTTTGATTTTACGCTCAATATCGTGTCGCTTCAAATGAAATCGCTTGAAGGATTTACCAAAGGAAGCATAAGAGATGCACGTGGCAACTTATATGGTAAAGTAGCAATAAACGGAACCTTGAAAGATCCTAATATAGCCGGCAATATCCAGTTCAACAACATTGCTTTTGTTGCTTCTGCTTTAAATAATCTTTTCAGAGTTGATAAAGAATCTGTCGCCATCGTAAATAATGAGGGCATTCGATTGAATACGTTTTCCATAAGAGACACAGCTAATAATGCTATTACAATTGACGGTATGCTCAATACCACTAATTTCTACGATTACGTATTTGATCTTACTGTAAAAGCGAGGAACTTCCAGGCAATCAACTCTACTAATAAAGACAATAAGTTGTTTTATGGAAAGATGGTTTTTTCAACCAATCTAGTTGTAAAGGGTACTCCCAATCAACCGGTAATTACCGGCACCTTATCCGTTGATGATAAAACCGATTTCACTGTAGTGATGCCTCAGCAGGATCCCGGAGTTGCAAAGCGGGAAGGTATTGTACGGTTTGTGGACTATAGTGCAACTGCAGAAGATTCGTTGCTGATGGTACCTTATGATTCGTTGAATGTATCCCCATTACTTGGTTATGATATTTCGGTAAATATTACCGTGAGTAAGGAGGCTTCGTTTAATTTAATAGTAGATGCCGCCAACGGAGATTTTTTAAAGCTCAAAGGCTCTGCCCAGCTCACAGCCGGGATAGATGCAAGCGGAAAGGTCACGCTTGTTGGTTCTTACGAAATTGACGAGGGCGCCTATAATCTTTCTTTCAACTTTTTAAAGCGCACTTTCAAAATTCAAAAAGGCAGCCGTATCGTGTGGACAGGCGAGCCAACGACTGCCCAGATAGATGTTACCGCAATTTATATTGCCAATACTGCTCCTAGTGACCTGGTGCAGGTTACTGAGAACCTGGTGTACTACAAACAAAAACTTCCCTTTGAGGTACACCTGAGAATGCAGGGAGAATTACTGAAACCCCAGATCACTTTTGACATTGTACTTCCAACAGATAAAAATTACAATGTTTCCAGTGAAGTAGTGAGTACCGTTCAAAACTCTTTGATACAAATAAGAGAGGATCCGGGTGAGATGAATAAACAGGTGTTTGCCCTTTTACTTTTAAACAGGTTTGTCGGCCAGAATCCATTTGATAATAGCGGCGGAAGTTCCCTCAATGCGGGCACCTTCGCCATGCAAAGTGTCACAAGATTATTGACAGAACAGTTGAATGATCTTACCAAAAATTTAATCCAGGGTGTCGATATCAACTTCGATCTTGCTTCTTCACAGGATTACACTACAGGAACGGAACAAAACCGTACGGATTTAAATGTCGGAATCTCAAAAAGCTTACTCAGTGATCGGTTAACCGTGAGCGTTGGAAATGATTTTCAATTGGGAGGGCCACAGACTTCAGGCAACCAACAACAAAATTTTGCGGGTAATATATCAATCAATTATAAGTTGAGCAAAGATGGGAAATACATGCTGCGGGCTTACCGCAAAAATGATTATACTGATATTATACAAGGCTATGTAATTGAAACGGGCCTCGGCTTTATCATATCTGTAGATTTTAATAAATTCAATGAACTATTTACAACCAGGGAGCAGCGCAAAAAGAAAAGGGAAATAAGAAGGCAGAATAAACAAGATAAAACACAGGACAGTGCCAGGAAGGAAGAAGAAGATACCACTGCAGTGCCTTCAAAAGCGAATCAGAATGATTAATAACCTATCAGGAAAAATTTTTATTGCGGCGACTTTATTTCTTACAGCGTGTAACACAACGAAGCTGGTTCCTAAAGGTGACGCCTTGTACACGGGCGCTGCCATAAAAATTTCTGACAGTACCCTTTCCGCAAAACAAAAGAATAAGATGGTGGATCTTACGGAACATTTGCCGCGGCCACTTCCTAACGGCAAATTTTTAGGAATACCTTTTAAATTATTCTTTTACAACCTGGCAGGCGATCCTAAAAAGGGAGGATTTATAAGAAAATTTTTTAGGAAAATCGGGCAGCCACCTGTATTATTGAGCAGCGTAAATGTAGATTACAACACAAAAGTGCTGCAAAACTTCCAGGAGAATATTGGATATTTTGATGCACAGGCAGAAGGCGATACCGTTGTTAAACGCAAAAAAGGACATGCTACTTACACGCTTACCCCCGGGCCGGTATATACCATCCAAAATGTCCAATTCGATATGGACAGTTCTTCATTGGGCAGCGCGATACGCAACACGAGAACGAACTCATTGATTAAAACAGGTGACCCGTTTAATCTTGAGGTGATAAAAGCAGAGCGTACAAGAATAGATGCAATTTTAAAAGAAGAAGGATATTATTATTTCAGCCCCGAATTATTGATTATAAATGCAGACAGTACCGTAGGAGTTCATAAAGTGGACATGCATCTTCTTGTAAAAGAAAAAACGCCTGCTGTTGCAAAAAAACCTTACATCATTGATGATGTTTATATCTTTCCAAACTATAGAGTAAATGCGAGGAGAAGTGACACAAGCCATGCGAACGGCTCTCTTTACGATGGTTATTACATTGTAGATCCGCAGAAAAAATTCAAGCCGCAACTGTTTCCACGCGTATTAAGATTTGACTCGGGTGATGTATATAACAGAACAGATCATAACATCACTTTAAGCAGGCTTATAAACCTCGATGTTTTTAAATTCGTGAACAACAGATTTGAAAATTCTGCAAACAGTGAAGGTGACACAGGAAGGCTTAATACCTTTTATTACCTTACCCCGCTTAAGAAAAAATCATTAAAAGCGGAAATTTCCGGCAATACCAAATCCAATAATTATGTAGGCTCATTGGTAACCTTCACTTTCAGGAACCGGAATGTTTTTCGTGGTGCAGAGCATCTCGACGTGCATGCCAATATAGGATCCGAGGTGCAGTACAGTGGATCACAGAGCGGTTACAATACTTATACATTAGGCGGTGGC
>JBBSBD010000084.1:0-22936 GCA_038251675.1 Chitinophagales bacterium
AGTTTATAGCCTATCGTGCCGGGGCAACTTTCCTGGGGGATAGTTTAAAGTCACTGTATATATTGTACACAGCATACAATCCCTTTGTACTCCATTGCTTCCAGCCGAAGCCCTGTTTTCCTTTGGCCTTCATGAGATGCCTTCGGATCTTCCGGGTTAACCAGTCTTTTACATATCCAAAAACTTTGCTTGAGTTTCCTATCCTAAAATATTGTACCCAGCCTCGTAATATCGGATTGATGAGGTCTCTTACCCTTGTCAGTGGTTGCGATTCGAATCGTTGGAACACATCTCTTATTTTCTCTATCACTTTTGACCTGGCCTGCATCTTGGGTTGATAGTTTACACGCCACTTACCAGTCTTCGTTTTTAGTCGCCTAAAATCAAAGCCCAGGAAGCTGAAGCTATCGCCTTTGACTAAATCAAGTTGCCGGGTCTTTTCTTCGTTGATGTGTACCTGCAATTTGCTCAGCTCCTCTCTCAGCCGCTTATTGATTCCTGCCCAAAGCCAATCCCATTTAGGATGCCCATCCACCAGGATCACAACATCATCTGCAAAACGTGCATATTCTACATGGGTATATTTTCCCTCACGTGTGGATTCCTTTGCTTTCTCAAGCATCTTGTCCATTTCGTTAAGGTAGAATATTGCTTAATAAGGGTGATAGAACAGATCCCTGGGGAACCCCTACCTTGCCACCAATCTTAAGCATTTGTTTCACCAAACGCAGTATCTTTTCGTCTGCTATACGCTCTGCAATTTTTGCTAACAGAATGTGATGCTTTACTGTATCAAAGTAACTTCTCAAATCCAAATCAATCACTCGTGTCTTTTCTTTTACTACAGCTTCTGCAACTCTTTCTATCGCCTGATGGGCAGTCCTTTTTGGCCGGTAACCATAGCTGCCTTCCTGAAAATCTGATTCAAATACTGGCTCCATTATTAGTTTCACAGCCCCTTGTACCACCCGGTCCCGGATCGTCGCAATACCCAGCTTTCTGGTTTTTCCATTGGCCTTTGGTATTTCTTTGATCCGGTTGCGGACTGGTTGATAAGTTCCTTTAACCAGTTGCTCCTGTATGTCCCGCAGAAAAATTTCCACCCCTCCCTTTTCAATGTCATCGAAGGTCATTCCATCAATACCTGGTGCCCCATTATTTCTTTTGGCCAACTGATACGATTCAGTGAGTGTACTTTCTTTACATACATGTAGATACAAACCCCAGAAGCGATGGGTTCTGTCAGCCTTCGCTTTCAGATATATCTTCCTTCTCAGTTCCTGCAATGTAATAGACGTTTTTATCATTGTCGTCTTTGCCTCCCGTTTTTGTTAGAAGATTATCATTAGTAAGGAGACTTCGCTCCATTCCTATTAGGGAACTTCTTAGCTACTATTCTCCTATCCGACTCCCGCTCATCTTCAGTTCATTTCTCCCGCCTTACGGGATTATAGAACTTACCTTGCTCCGGTCCTTTCTTCCCGGAATGAGGAGGGTATCTCCAGTTGCGGTACATATCCTTGTTACCATGCTATTGCTACCACCCCGCCAGCCGTGTCGTTTCCCGTTTCAGTCAGTTTCGGAGAGACATGCTGCCTTCGCTACACGGTCAGTAGCTCGGCCTGCCGGATTTAATCACTTTCGAGGCTATCTGTGCATTCACTTGCGTTATGGCCTGGTAACTTGCATGATCTGCTTTACAGATCACTTGTCAATGAGCTTCATGAGCTTCATTTCTTCCACCCATGTCATTTAGCTACAGAGCTTTGACTTTTACTCTGATGGGACTCGCACCCACTGGATATGTCCACCTTTGCTGGACGCACATCCGTGCTTGAGACTCTCACCTCACACGGCTCTTCTCTTTCAGTAATTGAATAATCAATTACTCTAATGGTTGCTGAGAGGTATCAAAGACAGAGCAAAGCGCCTCGTTTGTTTTTAGACATTTTTAAAGAATAGTGGGTAGTGAAATAAATTAATCCATAATAATTTCTAACTTTAGTACAATAATTCTACTGGAACGATTGCGGCACAGGCCAAACCTTCTTCACCTGGTGCTATAGAACATTTTTATATGGAACTGACCGGCAAGCATATTGTAAATGCAGCTTCATCAAAAATCTGGAGCATGCTCATGGATACTGATATACTCGCAAAAATAGTCCCAGGTATTTCCCGCCTTGAGAAAACAGGTGATAATACCTTCAAATCAATTCTTGAAATAAAACTTGGCCCGGTAAACAGCTCTTTTACCGGCAACCTTCAAATGGAGGAAATAACCGAACAAGAGGGATTCACATTGAAAATAACTCAGAATAGCAAGATTGGTAATGCCAGTGGCAATATTAAAATAAACCTGTTACCGGTGGACGATGAAAAGACCGAAATCGCTTTTAATGGAGAGGTGAAACTATCCGGGCTACTTGCTGGTATGGGGCAAAGAGTAATGGGAAGCGTGGCAAATACGCTCACCAAACAATTCTTTGCAAATCTAGAGAAAGAGCTAAAAGCGATCTGATAACACCTGGAATACATAACTGCTATTCCCTTAAAAACAGACTTTAATAAAAACTAAAAATAAATTCTATGAGCATAAAAATTCGAGTGAAGGTTAACGAGGTGGAGTACAACAATGAAGTTGAGCCACGAATGCTGCTGGTATATTACCTGCGTGATTTGTTGAGACTAACCGGAACGCATGTGGGCTGCGATACGAGCAGTTGCGGTGCCTGCACCATACATGTAAATGGTAAAGCTACAAAGAGCTGCACTTTGCTGGCCGTGCAGGCAGATGGCTGCGAAATAACTACCATTGAAGGTATGGCTCACGATGGCGAATTGCATCCACTACAGGAAGCCTTTAAGGAATGCCACGGACTGCAATGCGGATTTTGTACGCCTGGTATGATAATGACGGCGGCCGATCTGCTTCAAAACAATCCTGAGCCCACTGAAGAAGAGATCCGCTATGCACTTGAAGGCAATTTCTGCCGTTGTACCGGCTACCAAAACATTATTAAATCAGTGCAGTACGCTGCCAATAAAATAAAAGAGGAGGCTGTTATATGAGTACAACAAATGGACTGATCGGAAAATCCGTGAAGCGGGTTGAAGACAAAAGATTTATTACCGGCCGGGGAAATTACACAGATGATATTGTGCTGCCCCATCAAACTTATGCTTCATTCGTTCGAAGCCCTTACGCTCATGCAAAAATTATAAGCATTGATGTAAGCGCTGCCAAAGCTATGCCTGGAGTGGTTGCTATTTTCACCGGGGCGGATGTTGCAGATGTAAATGGTGTTCCATGCGGCTGGCAGGTAAATTTTAAGAATGGTGATGTCATGAAGGAGCCTAAGCACCCGTTACTTGTGGCAGATAAAGCAAGGCACGCAGGTGATGCTGTCGCCATCGTAATTGCGGAATCAACAGGGGAAGCTGTGGACGCAGCGCAAGTTGTAAACGTAGAATATGAAGAATTACCCTGTGTGGTAGATGCTTCCAAAGCGGTGCAGTCCGGTGCATCGTTGGTGCATGAAGACGTGCCCGGCAATATGTGCTTCGACTGGGCACTGGGAAACCCGATCGCTGAGGTGGATGAAGCCATAGCTAATTCAGCACATGTTACTACGCTGGAATTTGTGAACCAGCGTGTAATACCCAATGCTATTGAGCCGCGTTCATACAATAGTTCTTACGATTCAGCCAATGACAAATATGTTTTATATACCAGCAGTCAAAACCCGCATCTTATACGGCTGCTAATGTGTGCATTTGTACTGGGACTTCCTGAGCACAAAGTAAGAGTAGTAAGTCCCGATGTGGGAGGTGGATTTGGCAGTAAAATATTTCATTACACTGAAGAAGCATTGTTAACATGGGCTACTAGAAAAATCGGCCGCCCTGTTAAATGGACGGCAACACGAAGCGAAAGTTTTTTGACAGATGCGCATGGTCGTGATCACGTAACCAAAGCTGAGATGGGCTTTGATAAAGACGGAAAGATTGTTGCCTTAAGGGTAAAAACATTTGCCAACCTTGGCGCTTATTTGTCCACTTTCGGTAGTTGTGTGCCTACTTATCTTCATGGAACATTGATGCAGGGTTTATATACAACACCAAAAATTAATGTGGATGTAACGGCAGTATTTACAAACACCACGGCAGTTGATGCTTACCGGGGAGCAGGCCGGCCCGAAGCAACTTACCTGTTGGAACGCTTAATTGATTTGGCTGCCCATGAAATGGATGTTGATCCTGCGGAATTGCGATTCAAAAATTTTATACCTCCTTTTGATGGCGTTGACCAACCAGGTTATCAGACACAAGTGGCCCTGCAATATGACAGTGGAGATTATGAAGGTGTATTGAAAAAGGGCCTGGAAATACTTGGATATGATGATTTACGCAAAGAACAAAAAGAAGTGGCAAAAAATGGCAAGCTCTTAGGGATTGGCTTTTCCACTTATATAGAAGCATGTGGTATCGCACCGTCTGCTGTAGTGGGTTCCCTTGGTGCAAGAGCAGGACTGTATGAAGTAGGCCAGGTACGTGTACAACCTACCGGCAAAGTAAGCGTTTACACGGGTTCCCATTCACACGGACAGGGACACGAAACTACTTTTGCGCAAGTGGTTGCGGATAAATTAGGTATAACAATGGATGATGTTGAGATCGTTCACGGCGACAGTGAAAGTGTAGCATTTGGGATGGGCACTTATGGCTCAAGAAGCATCGCTGTTGGTGGCAGTGCTATAGTGAAAAGTATAGATAAAATAATTGAAAAAGGAAAGAAAATAGCCGCCCACAAGCTTGAAGCAAATGCCGATGATATTGAATTCGCAAGCGGTAAGTTTACAGTAAAAGGAACCGATAAATCTGTTGGCTTCGGCGACGTGGCACTCACCGCTTATGTACCGCATGTCTATCCAAAAGACCTGGAACCCGGTCTCGACTTCAGCAGTTTTTATGACCCCGCTAACTTCACATACCCATTTGGCTGCCATATCGCCGTAGTAGAAGTGGATAAAGAAACCGGTAAAGTAGTTTTGAAAAGATTTGTCGCTGTGGATGATGTTGGCAATATCATTAACCCAATGATTGTGGATGGACAAATCCATGGAGGGGTTGCCCAGGGTGTGGGACAAGCATTATTTGAAGGAGCTGAGTATGATGATAATGGTCAGCTCACTAATGGGTCATACATGGATTACTGTATGCCGCGTGCCGATGATTTCCTGATGATTGAAACTGCAGTCCAGGTTACTCCCTGTCCGCACAATCCGCTTGGCGTGAAGGGTGCAGGCGAAGCAGGAACTATTGGTTCAACGCCGGCGATAGTAAACGCTGTGATAGATGCATTGTGGAGCGGCGGGCACCAGGTAAAAGATATTCGTATGCCCTTAACTTCAGAAAGAGTATGGAAAGCCATGCAACAGTAATTTTTTAATATTTAAATTTTAAATTTTATGATACCTGCTACATTCGATTATGAAAAGGCCGGAACTATTGATGAAGCTATCGCTGCATTATCAGGTGGTGGAAAAATATTGGCCGGCGGCCACAGCCTGATACCAGCTATGAAATTCCGTTTAAATCAACCTTCAAAACTGATCGATATAGCGGGAATAGCTACACTAAGAAACATTGGAGAAGAAGATGGCGAGATCGTAATAGGTGCTGGCTGCACCCATGCCGATATTGCCGGAGATCAACTTATTAAAACCAATCTTCCATTCTTTGCAGAAGGCGCTTCTATGATTGGAGACTTGCAGGTTCGTAACCACGGTACCATTGGTGGGAGCCTTGCACACGCTGATCCTGGTGCCGACTGGCCTGCGCTGGTACTTTCGGCTGATGCTGCGATCGAAGTACAAGGCAACAAAGGAAAACGCAGAGTAAAAGCTACTGACTTTTTTACCGGATTATTTTCAACAGCATTACAGGAAGATGAAATCATTATTGCCATACGTATCCCGGTTCCTGCACCCGGCACAAAAACAACCTACCAGAAGTTTGTGCAGCCTGCCTCCAGGTTTGCCATTGTAGGTTGCGCTGTTATGTGCTTAGCTGATGGCAAAACCACGATTGCTTTCACCGGAGTAGCAGACAACGCGTTCCGCGACGGCATTGCTGAAAATGCTGTATCAGGAAAAACGCTCAACGAAGCATCTATAGACGAAGCGGTAAATGCAGCTTTACAAAATGTAACTATTATGGGAGACCATTTTGCATCAGAAGAATATCGCAGGCACCTGGCTAAAGTATATTTGAAAAAAGCATTGCAGGCTGTAGCATAATTTTTCTTACCAGGGAAAGGCAATCTTTCTTATCATCGGTTCACGGCACCCCGGATCATTTTTAATATTAAAAAGAGATCCCTGGCTACGTTTTTATTGTAGCCGGCAAAATAAGAGCGATAAATTTGTTTTTGAAATGATCCAACTGAACGATATCAAAAAAATGCTGGAGGAGCAGGGTTATATTACGGGCGATGGGGTTGCCATGTCTGTTTTTCTTTCATTGCAACTGAACAAGCCTCTGCTGGTAGAAGGCCCTGCAGGTGTTGGTAAAACAGAAATTGCCAAGGTAATGGCCAATGCATTACAGACTGATTTAATCCGCCTGCAGTGTTATGAAGGCCTTGATGCAACACATGCATTATATGAATGGAACTACCAGCGGCAATTGCTTCACCTCAAAATGGTAGAGCATAATGCGCAATCAGTTGAAGAAAAAGAAAAAACAATTTTCAGTGATACATTCCTGATGAAACGGCCATTGCTGCAGGCAATCACACATCATAAAAGACCCGTGTTGCTTATAGATGAGATAGATCGTTCCGATGAAGAGTTTGAAAGTTTTTTACTGGAAGTATTGAGTGACTGGCAAATAACCATTCCCGAATTGGGAACTATTAAGGCAACACATATTCCACACGTAATACTAACTGGAAATCGTACACGTGAATTGAGTGAAGCATTACGGAGACGCTGTTTGTATTTATACATTGACTATCCTGATTTTGAAAAAGAATGGCTAATCGTTAAAAATAAAGTACCAGGCATTGATGCAAAACTGGCAAAACAGATAACGCTCTTCATGCAGCAATTGCGGATTATAAATCTGGAAAAAAAACCCGGTGTTGCTGAAACACTTGACTGGGCAATGGCCTTGTCCGCTTTACATATTGAGCATCTTGATAAAAATATTATTGAGCAAACGCTGGGCGTTGTATTGAAAGACTGGAGTGACACAAGAGAGGTTCAATTGTCGCTGAGCGAGCTGCTTGAAAAGACGGGTGTTCATTCAAAGCTGGACCAGGTATGATTACAAGACAAACTTCTTTATCAAAAAATATTATCCGGTTCTGTATTTTTCTCCGGTCGAAAGGTTTTAATACTGCAATGGAAGAGGAGGCCGCGGCACTCCGGGCATTGCAATATATTGACTTTAGCAGTAATGATATTTTCCTGCTGGCGCTTAAGTCCATCCTGTGTCGCAGCAAATTGCAATTAGATGAATTTGATAATTTGTTTCATGAGTATTGGAAAGAATTGGAAAATGCCGTTAATGCAAAACAAAAAGATGATACAATTTTTAGAAAACCGCAGCAGCAAGCGACTTCCTTCAAATCGTTGAAAGCCTGGTTACACGGCAACCACAGCAACGATACCGAGGAAACCGCTACCTACAGTCTCCAGGAAAACCTTTCTCAAACAGATTTTTCCGCGGTGCCGGAAGATCTAACGGAAGAACTCCTGCGATCTATAAAAGCCTTGTCAAAGAGACTTGCGGTCAAAACAAACAGGCGGTATAAGCCGTCTCACAAAATCGCTATGCCCGATTTGCGGCAGACACTCCGAAAGAATATGCGATGGGGTGGCGAATTACTCAATATTGTTCACCGTAAACCCAAAAGAAACAGGGTGAAGCTGGTGATGCTTTGCGATGTAAGCAAATCAATGGAATTATACGCTGTTTTTCTGCTTCAATTTATGTATGCATTCCAACAGGTGTACAATCGCATGGATACTTTTGTATTCAGTACTTCACTGAAAAGAATAACATTTGAATTACAACAAAAGAATTTTCGCGAAGCATTGCGTTTGCTTGGTTCTGAAAAAAGCGGATGGGCAGGCGGCACAAGAATAGGAGAATCATTGAATGTATTTGTAAGAGACTACGCGAAAAAATTAGTTGACTCAAAAACAATTGTTATCATTCTAAGCGATGGATGGGATACAGGCAATATTGCGGCGCTTGAAAAGAGCATGGAGTATATTCATAAAAAATCAAAAAAACTTATCTGGCTAAATCCACTGGCAGGGTATTCCGTCTATCGGCCCGATGTGGCAGGCATGAAGGCAGCTATGCCTTTTATAGATGTATTTGCACCCGTTCATAACCTGGAAAGTTTAAGGCAATTAGGCAAGTTGTTATAATGGCTTTTCTTTTAGCAATCTGAAGGGAGACGACTACACATTTTGAGACCGGTCCTCCCATGGCCCTGTTCCTGTAAGAAATACACTCAGTGGTTACCTTTCAGTTTATACAAGCGAATACTAAGTGGTTGTAAAGGCGGTAGTTCATCGGATGGTTTATCTAAATAGAAATAAGCAGTAGCTGACACATCATCAGATCGGTAAAAGTTTGAAAACCCTTCCGGCAAGCCGGGCGTGTCCAGTCTTACCAGGCTATCTTTTTTGTAAAGAGGATTTATTTTTACGAGGTCATCAATGGCAACCGGTATCAGGGGCACTCCTTTATTCTGCAAAGCACTTACCAGTTCCTTTTTGTTGCCACCCATTTGCTGGAGTGTAACTTTTATATCTTTTTTGAAGTAAACAGGATCCGGAACATGATACCGGTAAAAGGCCCAGCCAAGATTATCTTTATTGGCTGCCAGACACCCCGAATAATCATTGAAAAATTCTCCTTGCCCCCAACCGGTACCTATATAATCTTCAGCGCCTGTACCAACAAGTGTGGGAAATTTACCGTCACCATCGAGATACATTTTAACTTCCCCTTCGCCCCACCAGTAATCGTTATAAACCGGGTTAGCATTTATACCCACATTCACGCCAAGGAACCTGCCTTTGCCTGTTACCTGTGGCAGCAATTTAAAATCTTCGGCCAAAGTAGTGGCGGTATCCCGGCTCCAGAAGGAATGAAAATAAAGATAGTTATCATTCCATTTATTGATCTTCTGAAAATTTATATCAAAAAACAAATGAGTTAATCTTTTACCTGATTCATTGGTAACCTGGATTCTGGCTTCCTTCTTAAAAGGCATTTGAATAAATGATAAAAAAGAACGTCCCTCCGGGTTAGCAAAAAAAGCGTTGTGGTATTTGGCAGTCTGGCCAAGCCCCACTCCAAAGAAATCGCCAAATGGAACTGATACAGCAGGTTTGCTCTCACCATCCCAAAACATTTCCAGCTTTAATGATCGCAGCATTTCGGGTGAGCGGTCATTGATTGTTATCCAGATTCTATTTACAATACCGGCACCTGTTGCATGCATCAATACTTTTGTTTCACCAGGTTCAATGCCATTTGAAGGATGTCCTTTTGCACCATTATTTTCCATGCCACCTTTGCCCTTTTCGGCGTTGATGTTTTCAAAGCTGCTCCAGTGTGTTGTACTGTTGTTGTCAAATTCATAAAGATTATTTGCATGTGGTTGTTGGGCTTGTAGGGGCAGAAGTACGATATTCAAAAGTATTAAGAGGAAAAATTTGCTCATGGATAATATGACGTTTGAAATATTCATTGCTGGTTATCTTGCTGTTTTTCGAAGTTAAAATAATATCTATACTTTAAAAGTAAATAAGAAAACCGGTAAGGCACATGTAGAGCCCTGTTGGTAGCGTGAGTTTTTAAGGCATGCTGACGTCGGCAAAAAATATTTGAAAGCAGTTGGCATCTTATTCTTCTGCGTAAAACACTTGATAAGATGCAGGTGAGCCTTATCAAACGCAATAATGAGCAGGCATATATACGTTCTGCTCCCACCACAAACGAAGCATATCTGCAACAACAAATGGGCGTAAAGCCATTATTGCCCATCATTCGGTAAAACAAATTAGCAATCTGATTTTTCTAAAAAATTATCCTTTGTAGTGAGCCGATAGCAAAACGCTATTGCTGATTATCAATTTGATAGGTCTAAATGGTGTCAAACTCAAGGGAAAACAATTACACAAACGTTCGATCAATACCTTGAAGAAAATATAATAATACGCCTGCTACCGGGCAAGGCCGGAAAATACTGTAGAATAATACTGGTGGAATTATTTACCCGGATCAATCATCATTATTTTAGAACTAATTTATTTCTGATCAAAACAATAATAAAATCTATCCCCGACGCTTTGTGGGATTGCATTCCAAATTGTAGTGTTAGTGCTATAGGCGGGCGGTGGAGACTCCGCCCACAGCAAACTGCCCTGCTTGGTGCCTCCAACGCCCAGCCACAATTTGGAATGCTGTGGATATGGCTTTGAGAACAAATATTTCCCCATTTATAACAAAATAATCTTAGGTATCATTATTGGTCATCTCAAGGAGAAAAAATCAATAACAAGAAAGAGTTATAGATTATAGGATCCCAATAAGTATCCGTTTTTCTTTCCTCAGTAATTATTGTAAAAACTTTCCTCTTAATAAAAATTTATGTTACAACTCAATTTTAGGTCTATATCTGAAAAACTACCCGGCGATAAATGGCTTGATTTATTCAATACCCATTGGCCGGCATATAAAGCATGGTTTCAATCAAAAGGCGCGGTTAATCATCCTGATCTAAAAACATGCATTGCAAATCTTGAAAGATATATGCCTGAAATGATGCCAACGTATCACAGGCTTTGCAACCTTACGGATAACGATCCGATAGCTGCCCGTTTTCTGACCGGGTTTCAGCCACCGGCTTACATTTCCGGTTGTTCACAAGCAGTATGGGAACAAACGCCCATGCTTGTACGCAATTACGATTATCATCCACATCTTAGCGAAGGGACCTTAATGCAGAGTGCGTGGAACGGCACAAAAGTTATCGCAACAGGCGATTGTTTATCCGGTGTTGTTGATGGCATGAATGAACATGGTTTGGTGGCTTCACTCACATTTGGCGGACGTAAAGTTGTAGGCAAAGGCTTTGGAATACCTTTTATTTTAAGATATGTACTTGAGTTTTGTAGCAACGTAGAAGAAGGAGTAAGGGCATTGTGCCGCATCCCATCTCACATGGCATACAACGTGATGTTATTGGATAAAACTTCATCTTTTAAGATGGTACAACTATCGCCTGATCATGCACCGGTGATTACTGATATGCCTGTTTCTACAAATCACCAAAGCAAAATTGACTGGCCAGAACATGCGAAATTTTCAAAAACAGTTGAAAGAGAAAAATTCCTTTTAGAACAATTGGCCATGCCGCAACAGAATTCGCATGGTATTGCTGATGCATTTTTACAGTCGCCTCTATTTAACAGGCGTTATAACGATGGCTTCGGCACTATTTATACAGCGGTGTATAAACCTCTTGAAGGATCAGTGGAATTGCGCTGGCCGGAACAAACATTGCACCAATCATTCGCTGATTTTAAAGAAGTAACTATCAACATCACCTATACTGAAAAAATTCAGGTTCCACTGCCTGTATATAATGAACCGGCGTATGCTGAAGTTAGTACTCCAGCCTCTTATGAAGATGCCAACTACTGGGTTGACTATGGTAAGTCATGGGCCAATGGCAATCATTCACAGCTTGCAGGCCAGGTAGCCAAAACAATAGTGGACTCATTAGGTTTGGCAGACAAAATTGATATCAATAAATTGGTTGAGAAATTTACAACTGATGATAAATGTCGCGGACAGATACCATGGGAAATGTTAGCAGATGTTTGGGCGAACATTGGGAACTATTACAAAAATGAAAATTAGGAATATGTCCAATACCGGCTATTTTGAATTTAAAAGGCTTGAGCCGGATATTAGTAATCAATAGTTAAAAAAAGGGCGCAATTCTGCTAAAGCAACTTTAATATCCGGTAGTTCTGACAGGATCGCCCGTACCGGTTCTATCCGCATTTATTACTCGAATTATTGATACAATATTTTTTTTCATTATGTATCTTTTGATACCGTTATTAGCAAATGATAGAACCCTGTTCCAGCCCAGTCTCCCGAAGGGGACTCGGCGAGCATATACCTCCGGAAAATTTCTGTATTTTACAACGCATGTCTGTAAAACAACAAATAGCTGAAAATGATGGGACATATTTTATAACAATTACATGCTATAATTGGTTGCATTTGTATGACATTACAAATGGATATTCTTTGGTTTATAAATGGTTCGATTATTTGAAAGAAAACAGGCATTACATCACAGGCTATGTTATCATGCCAAATCATTTACATACACTTTGGGTTTTCAAATTCAGGAAAGAAATTGGACAAAATTGTAGGCAATGGTAAACGCTTTATGGCCTACGGTATAGTTGATGCGTAAGAAAAACAAAGCAATAAAATCTTATTAGATATATTATCAAAAGCCGTAAGCCCTTCGGATAAAAAATGAGGAAAGCTGCATGAGGTTTTTGAATCTTCCTTTGATATTAAAGAATGCTTCACAGAGAAATTTATCGCGCAGAAATTAGATTATATCCACAATAACCCATGTACCGGAAAATGGAATCTTGCAGATCGTCCTGAAAATTATATTCAAAGTTCTGCCGGATTTTATTATAATAATTTGCAGGGGATTTATTCTGTTGATAACATCCTGGACCTAATGGATATTGATCTCAATAAAAAACTATAGCGGAGTTCTCACACGCCGAGTCCCCTGCGAGAGACTCGGCTGGGACGGAGGGTATTGCCTCGGTCTAAAGCAGGCCGGGCAAGGGGAATTATCGCAAAGAAGAGACTCGAATTTTTAAGCTAACAGTTTTTTCAAATAGTTATAACTATTGGTAACATTTTGTAGTGGTTGCGGCGCACCATCCTGCTCCACAAAGAAATACTTCATACCGGATTCTTTGGCATTATCAAAAATTCGTTTGAAATCAACAACGCCTGTGCCTACTTCCGCCGGATTCATACTGGTCTTATCAAGATCTTTTACATGCCACAGCGGGTAACGGCCGGGGTGCAGTTTAAATAATTCAACAGGATCTTGTTTTGCTTTTGTTGCCCATGCAAGGTCCAGTTCCATTTTCACCAGGTCTTTGTCCGTGTTGTCAAGAATATAATCAAACGGGCGATGCCCCTCAACATCATCAAACTCGGTGGTATGGTTGTGGTAAGCGAATTGAACCCCCACTTTTTTACATGCTTCTCCCGATTTGTTGAATACTTCTACGGCTGTTTTAATTTCATCCAAAGTTTTTACAGGTATGCTGGAGCATACCAAATAACTGATTCCGCCTTCGGCTGCTGCGTCGGCAAGTTCCTGGTAATTTTCTGCCAGGTTAAGCGATTTTGGCGCATTTTTAAAACGGTCCATCATCTTTTGTATTCTCGCTGAATCCGCAGCCGTTTTAGCCATTTTCATAAATTGCGCGGGATTAAAAGCCGCTCCGCCTACATGTGCTGAACGCCACGTCATGCCGGCATCTTTTATCATAGCAGACAATTCCTTTGGTGTATAACCATAAAAATTTCCTTTTTGCGAGCCTGCGCTTTCCAGTTCTTTATAGCCGATGGCAGCAAGTTTTTGTAAGGTGCCTTTGGTATCTGTTGTCATTAAATCGCCGAGTGTATATAGCTGCAGCCCTATAGATGTGGCAATTTTATTACCTGCAAATAACCCTGCCGCGGCTGAACGCCCAAGAAGTAAACTTGCCGTCGCAAGTGCTCCTGACTGAATGAATGTTTTTCTTTTCATGTCATCATTATTTTTGAATGGATAAAATTGTATTTGCATCTTTTTGCAAGGGATTGCATCATCTTGTTAATAGGTTGTGGATGCCGCTGCAATCGTTGCTTAAAAGTACAGATATTATTATCATATCAATTGATAATTTCAATAGCTGCGATTAAATACAAATTTGCCCGGGGAAGTTTGGATATGCACTGAGTTCACCGGCAGGTTTCATCTCATTATAAAAAACCATAAAACAATCATGCTTCAGATCAGGCATTAATGAGCAACCCACAATCATTTAAAATGGTGGAAAAGGAAGGTATTGAGCTAATGTCCATTAAAAAAAAATCCGCCCCGGTTTATTTCAAAACAACCGGGGCGGAAATATATGCAGTTAGTTGGCCAAAGCCGTATTACGTTGTTGACTATATGGCCTTATATTTTTTCCTCTTCTTTTGCCGGTACATCAACCGCGGAAACTGTATTAGTAGCTGAAACTGTATGGGTATTTGCCGCTGTTGCCGGCTTGTAATATTCCTTGTCTTTCACTTTGCCCATATTTACCAGTAGCAGGTATAAGGCAGCGGCCACGCTAATGTATATGCCAAAACCCATAATATCGAAGAGGCCCGGAGAAAGATCTCTTAACGAGCCTGACATGCTCCCCATGGAACCGTAGCCGCCGTATCCCCCGGCCGGCTCATCCGGCTTCATCTTAAAATACATCATTATCATTCCTGCAATAAGCGTAACTGCAGGAATAAAATGGGCAGGCTTATAGAAGCGGTCAAATTTTTTGTTCCCTGAAATATTTTGATACAGGATGAGAGCGCCGCTCACCGGTACCACCAGGATAAGTATCATCAGCAACCTGTTTAACCCTTGTATGAGTATACTGAGCATACCCGGTGATATCCCTGTGCTAACAATTGAAAAGCCGGACATGGATGCACTGCCGAGTATAGTAACCCATGGAAAGAAAAAACCAAGGACCAGCAGCGCTGCAGCAATATTGACCCCGGTGAATTTTACTTGTGACATGATGATGTTATTTTGTAAAAGTGAAAAATAAATACTGTGTTGTAAACTTACTGCGGTTGCATTGGCTGGAAAACCGGCATTTATTTTTTGATGCCTCCCATTTATTTTTTGCGCCCATTCCGGGGAAATATGCATGATCAATTATTCTTCAAAGAGGAACAGCAGGAATGTAAGATGCCTGTATATCACATGGATAAATTCCTGTCCCGGAATGGCAGATGCGACACCCCCAGGACAGGCGGTTGAAAACACAGGACAGCGAGCCGGGTGGGTATAGTTAGGTATGGGAGTTTTCGGAACACCGGCGACTGCATGAGTTTATCCGGAATTTTCGGCTTTTAAAGAAAAGGTAATGTATCTTACAACCTTCTTCTACGACTCCGGGCTAACGGTTTCAACTTTCTTTTCAGAGTTTCCTTTTAACTAACCATTAATCGAAAAAATGAAAACACCAAATCATGAAAAGTTTATTACTTATTATCTGCTTTCAATATTTTGCCTTTGTAAGTGTGTACAGCCAGTCATTTACCATAGATGACCTGGTCTCACTCATTTCCATGCCCTCAAAAAATATAGATCGCTTCATGGGCAGAAACAAATATGCACTTAATAAAAACAGGGCGGATGGCAATGCCATGATGACCAGCTTTGTTGAAAAAGCAAAATCTAAAAAGAAAGATGAAGTACCAAATCGTAGTGTTGACATGTATAAAAAGGATGGAACAAACTATTATGCGTTCCACACCACTGCCCTGGATGAATACCTTGACGGCCAAAGAAGATTAATAAAAGACGGATATTTTTACGATACCTCAAGGCATGTTTCCAAAGACTCTTCGATGCTTTTTCAGAAAAGAAACCTTGCTATATCGGCTATCGCCGGGATGAAGGATAGTGTTCCGGAATATACTTTTGTAATAGAGGAGAAGGCATTGCCTGATGTGTCCGAAATTAAGCATGCTGAAGACCTGCTGAGATTTACATCACATGAATTTCTTATTAGCTTTTTTGGAAAGAAAAATGTAGAAAAAGATCTTCTTTATTTTGCCGAGAATCAATTAAAAAAGTGTTCCGTACTATTTGGCCATAGCAGTTACCAGGTTGTCTTCGTGTGGAACGATGAAAATAATCTTACAGACCTCGCCTATATTCTTGTAAGCAATTTGATGCCTACCCAGGGCGCTGACAAATACGATGGAGTGTTTAGTAATAATGAATGGAAGTTAGCTAGCGGAATCTATGCCGGCATGGATATCCGCGACCTCATCAACCTCAATCAAAACGATTTTGAAATCTACGGCAATTCATCGGAGTTTGCATTTATGGTAAAGCCTGGGGAAAGCGACAAAATCGATTTTAATAAAACAGAAGTCATGTTAAGCTGTAAAGGTTGCAACACCGACAGGATCTTTGACAAACCCACCGTAGGAGCGAGAGATATAGTAAGAGAAAATCTTCCTGTATATATTTTTGATATTATCATTTATCCTTCGCATCATTAAGGGACTTTAAGAACCGAAACCAATTTGCGCAGGATGGACTGGGTAGAAGGCAACAGGAGAACAGTGGATTCGCTGAGCCATGGAAGAATTGCTCACGTGTATTTGCCTAACACAGTCAATGAGGGTTTCGATTTTATCAACCGTTATTTTCTTACACAATTAAATAAAGATGCCGTGATTGCCGACGACCGGAACAATGGAGGCGGCTATGCGGCAGATTATATTGTTGCCCTTCTCTCCCGCTCTACAGTTAGGGTATGCGCGAAAGTTGGGGACCTGCACCATAAGCACCCGCACGAATAAAGAACATTGGCGCACTATTTATTTTTGGAATGCTTGAAGTTTAGGAATGAAACGGGTTAACTTTAAAAATAATTTAAAATATGAAAAAACTATTTATCTTTTTTGCCTTTGTCAGTGCAGGTTTCATTGCGTCGGCACAAAACGCTCCCTCAAAAGTTACTACGGCAAGACCAGCAAGCGGTATAAAAATGGGTCCCTCTTCAAAAGCTGTTTTAATAAGAAAAGATGTGGCCAGGTTAAAAGGTCAACTTGTGCAGTTAAGCGACTCCATCTCCGTTAGCAAAAAAGAAATAGACGCTCTTGCAGACAAAATGAAAAATGACCTTGACGGTATGAGTGAAATGAGCGAAACGGAAACTCTGCGGTTGCAAATGGCTATGGACAGGCTAAGCAAAATGATGGAGACACTCAGTAATTTATTAAAGAAGGTTAAGGATACGCAGCAAACAATTGCGCAGAACATGAAATAATATAAAGATTATTTCATTATGCTTAAACAAATGTTACCTACTGGAATCACAAAATATAATTTCCCTATTCATGCTTTTCCGGTTGTGCTTTTAACTAACTTCAATCTGATTAAAGTAATTCTTACCTGCAGAAAAAAATATCAAACTTAATACACCAGAGATCTCTATCGGAAGCTTCTTTTCAAGTCATATAACAATCGGGACGCTTGCGCCAACCCTACGATATCATTTAGGATATGCTTGCACGGAAGTTAGGCATTTACAATATACGGTAAAGATGGTAATTCATTATCTCTATTGACTTTATTTAAAAAAATAGACAAAGCATCAGAATGATCAAATTAATATTACTGGTAATTATTGCAGTAATGCTTACCTCCTGCTCAAATAACAAAGTTCGTTCGATTATTGTATCTGTTGATTCATCATACTGGGATCTTTACAGAAATGGAAAGACATATGAAAGTTACCTGTTCAATAGAAATGGAGTATGTAGAACGTTTGCAATTCGGAAAGACGGCCAACAAATCCCGTATCCTGAAGAAGACGTTATTTACCCAAATAGTTGGAATTATTGGGCGATAGTGATATTATAGTTAGAGGTTTTAAGAGAAGAATTCTTTATATAAATTCTGATTCTCTGGTGCTATTAAGTTCAACTATAAGTGATAAGTATTTTTTAATGAAAAGAATATCTTAATCTGGTCTCACCTTCAACTCCGCTATTAGCGCAAGCTTTGTCGTTTAGCCTTGTTTGTCAGCTATGCCTGTGCTGAGCCTTTACCTAATAACTTTTTTGGGGTTATTTATTAAATGGTTAACATATTATTATTAGGGATGTTACCGCTTAGTAAAATAACAATGTATAATTTTACGGAAATAAAAACAGGCATAATCAAAATTTTTTCAACAAGTAAGGCCACTGCTTATTCAGCGGTACTGTTTGCGCTTGCTTTAACGATGCTTATAGTTTCATGCCCGTTAAAAAAGTTTTTGCAGAGCGACCATATCGCCGGTTCCTCATTGCCCGTAAGAACTAACCAGACTAATATTAACCTGCAAAACGAGGATGATATTAATAGTGTTGCGAATAGTTGTTATGCGGCTAAAAACAAAATTGTTCTTACAAAATCTTATGCATCACAACGGGTAAAGTTGCTGGCCGGTAACGAATTATCTTATATTTCAATCCAGGCTGGCTTTGGTTTAAATTATTTTCTAAACAGTACCCAGCCTCTATCCGGTGTCACCGTATCTACCCATCGTTCTGATCTCCCTCTCTTTTTGCAGCATCTCCGTTTGCTTATTTGATTTCTCTGTGTTATTTTTTGATTAAAAGTAATGCGTGCCAGTTTAATGCTGCTGTAACCTATCATTCAATTTTATGCAGAAGAAAAAGTGACAAATAAGATATTTGTATCGGCCATTGCCTGGTGCATGCTTTCAAGCCATGTTTTATATGCGCAAAAGAAAGTGTATTCGCCGGAAGAAATTTGGCAAAATGGGTACAACAATCATTAAAACATAATATATGCAAACCGGTAAATTTTATAAAATAGTTAAGAAAAATGCAGTAACCATTTTACTTACGGGTTTTGTGCTCGTCCTTATTGTTAGCCCGGGCGCCAAATCATGGCTTTTACAACAGTTGGTGTCTGTTGGTTTGTTTAATGCTGAAATAAAGAAAGATGGGATGAATGAAATTTCAACGGAGGAAGCTTCTTTTTCATTTACAGATGCTATGGGGAAAACAACCAATACGACTTCGCTAAAGGGCAAGGTTGTTTTCATCAATTTTTGGGCATCGTGGTGTCCGCCATGCCGTGCAGAAATGCCGTCCCTGGATAAATTGTATAAGAAACTGAAAGACGATAACAGGTTTGTTTTTCTTTTTATAAATGAAGACGGAGACAAAACAAAAGCCATACAATATCTCGATAAGAATAATTTCATTTTTCCGTTATACCATCGCTCTGAAGATGTTCCTGCTGAAATTTTTAGCGGCTCGTTGCCAACCACTATTGTACTTAACAAGGAGGGAAAAGTTGTACTTAAGCACGAAGGCCTCGCCGGCTATAACACCGATGAATTTATTAAACAGCTAAAAGAACTCTTGTAAAAACTATCACAATAATTAATTCAGCCTGCGAAACTATTCGCAATGAATAAAACCAAATCATAAACTAAAACAATCACCAATAAAACAAAAAAAATGAACATTAAATTTATCGCACTAATCGGACTAGCGCTCACAACAATTGCAGCCTGTTCCAATACAACAAGCGAAACTTCTCTGAATATAGCAAACGAAGCTTTAACACTAAATGCTGAACAAACGGCCAATGTTGCAAACGCTGCAACGCCTGTACTGCCTGCGTTTAAAATTATGGCCGCTGATGGCAGCATCATTGATCTTGCAGACCTCAAGGGCAAAAAAGTATTTGTAAATTTATGGGCAACATGGTGCCCGCCATGTAGGGCGGAAATACCTTCCATTGAAAAGCTGCAAAGTAAACTTGATAAGGAAAAGGTGGTGTTTGTCATGTTATCATTAGATGATAATTTCGAGCTGGCAAAACGGTTTGCAAAGAAAAGTAAATTGCAGTTACCGGTATATTATCCCGCAGAACCATTACCAGCCATCTTTAACATTAATGGAATCCCCGCTACATTTATCTTTAACGAAAAAGGTGAATTAATAAAAGCGAATAACGGAATGGACAATTACGATACAAACGACTATGTAAAGTTGATGAAATTTTAGGCGCGCTGTCTTTTTGATAATAGCGGTGGCGATTCAATTTAAAAAAATATGAAACTTTAATTATGAGTTATAACATCAGCAAAAAAGTAGAAAGTAGTTATGATGATACCATTGCAAAACTAACAGGAGAGTTAAAGAAGGCAGGCTTCGGAATCATCACTGAAATTGACTTAAAAGAAAAGTTTAAAGAAAAATTAGATATAGATTTCAGAAACTATACCATCTTAGGCGCCTGTAATCCTGCATTAGCTTTTAAAGCTATTCAGCAGGAAGATAAAATCGGCGTCATGTTGCCCTGCAATATTTTGGTTCAGGAACATGAAAATGGAGAAGTTGAAGTGTCTGCCATTAATCCATTAGAATCAATTGGCGCTACAGAGAATGAGCATCTCAAGGCGCTTGCCACTGAAGTTAGTGACCAGTTGAAAGAAGTAATAGAGAATATTTAGGTAAAAGTAATTAATGTAAACAACCCTAAGAAGTTTTTGAATCTACCCCTGATGGGCAGCTATGCCCCAGCTATCCTACGCAATCTAAAAGTGCAGGGAGTTACTGATCGCTATTTTGAGAATCTTTAAATAATAAGAAAGCTGCTGTCCCTGGGTGTGCAACCCAGGACTTTTTTTACAGTAACCCGGGATATTCCTCCCGCCCTTGCTGGTCTTTCGCGCTCAACAAAATGCGCCTTTTTGTTCGGAGACCGCCATGAGAAACCAGGCCGGGCCAGTTTGTCCGATGAGCAATAGGATAAAATTAAATTGAAGTACATTGTTGTGAACTCACTGTGGAAATAAATAATTCCGCATACATGTAATAATCTTTCAATTGAGCCACTAACTATTCAAAACCAGCTATTTTGAGTACTGATTTTTATATAACATCCATTTTACCTTATTCCGGAATAATAATAAAGATATGCAGGGCTTATACCGATACCCAGGAAGATTTTGAAGATTATTACCAGGAAGTATGCCTGCAAATATGGAGAAGCAGATACAATTTTCAAAAGGCATCTGAATGGTCAACCTGGATATACAGAATATCGCTGAATGTTTGTTTGACATTGCTTAAGAAAAAGAAAAACAATAAGCAGCATTTTGTTTCTGATGTACTGCCTGACGACGCAGTTGTCGAAAGCCATGCGTTTGCTGATGAATCGCTCAATCAATTATATGCTGCCATCAGGCACTTATCTGAAGTTGACCGTGCTGTTATACTGTTGCACCTGGAAGAAAAGACCTACCAGGAAATAGCGGACATTATGGGTACCAATCCAAATAATGTTGGAGTACGGATAACAAGAATTAAAGACCGTTTAAAAAAACTATTTAGCAATTAAAGATATTAAAATGGAAAAGTCAATTGAAACAATCTGGAAAGAAGGGTTCTTAAAAAATAATGCATTGGTAACTCCAAAACTGAATAACCTGTACAAACAGAAGTCGAGGCATATTCTAGATAAAATAAAAAGGATGATAAAGATAAACCTGGTTGCCATTGTGGCCGGTTCAACCCTGTTTTTGGTAGTTTCCTTTTTCATAGGCATGCCTGTTGTTGGGATAAGCTTCTTTTTGATCTGTAATGTGATCATTTTTGTAAACAGGAAATTGATGCATTCATTAAATAAAATTGATAAAAATGTAAACAGCTATCAATACCTTAAAGACTTTGACGGTTGGCTGAAAGAACACCTTTCCCTTAACAGAAGAATGGCCCGTTTGTATTATCCCTTGTTTTTTTTAACCACTGTACTGGGTATTTGGTTTTCAAATTATGGACAGGCAGCATTTAAATATATTTTATCAAAACCTAACGGCATATTCCTGGTAAATGGAATACCATTTTTTTGGATGCTAACGGTCATCATCATTGCATGTATACTGGGGTTCTTTGGAGGCCGCTTATATAATTTGGATGTGCGTATAGTTTATGGTCGTGTGTTTAAAAAGCTTGACGAAATAATAACTGACATCGAAGAGTTAAGAAGCTGACGAGTAAAAAATATTATATAGCCTGTAATAATATGAACAAGTAAGCCACTAACCAATAAAAGAACAACATTATGACTATAAATAAAACCGTGAATTATTTTAGAAACCTGGTAGCCGGCACTGTAAAAAAAACAGAGATCAGGTTGTATGAAAAATACATTGCCGTGTTGTCTGACTTAAAGAATAAGGGTCTAAGCGAAGATCAATTAACATCAATAGAGGCAACGCTACATGAGCTGAAACTTGATGCCAACAGCAGCAACAGAAAAAAATACCTGGGAAAGCAATTTGAAAAATTTTCAACATATCTTAAAAAGGAGTTTTCCCTTATTATCGAAGGGTATTATACCAATATGGGCATAGCTCTTGGGCTAATATTTGGAGTGGTATCTGGGACCGTATTTGGATCGATGTTTGAAAGGTCTTTGGGGATAGCCATGGGAATATCTTTTGGCCTTTTAATAGGTATAGTAGTTGGTAAATACCTGGATGCAGAAGCAGCAAAACAAAACAGGGCTTTGAAAGCAAAATAACCGCAAATGCCTCATTGGTTCACTAGCGCAAGTTGGGCTAAGTTATCTACAGTGGCAAAGAAGAACTATCCTCCTCTTTTATTCGTAACACACCCAACAAAGGCAAATTTCTTTTGTCCATTTGTTTATTTGGTTGTAGGGTAAAACGGTTTTCCTGCCGGGAAAATACCCACATCAGGAACACTATATAAACCCAAAAAAGTCATTAGGATTTCGCAGCTACAGATAATTCAAAAGTTTTATTGCAATTCCATAAACCTGTAAACCATTCTCTTCGTTTCATTGTGAGCGAGAGTTTGAGTATTTTTTGGTTGCCATTTTTTATCATGTATCCTCCGATTGCAAATACTTTATAGCGTAGTGTTTTCATGCGTTGCTCAACCTTGGTGTTTAATACAACCTGCCGGAACAGGCTGGTTATATTATAGGCCATCATTACCCAATTCA
>JBBSBD010000085.1:0-22576 GCA_038251675.1 Chitinophagales bacterium
GATAATATGTATTCTGCAAAAAAATATTTATCAGAAATAAGAGTATTCTCTCTCATTTTATTCGCTATCTTTTTTAGTGCAGAGAAGACTTATGCAGAGCCGCCAGTGGTTGCGAAGGCCTACTACATAAATAATAAAGGCAGTGATAAAAATGCAGGAGATAAGAAGCATCCTTTTAAAACAATTGCAAGGATCAACAAGATCAATCTTTATGCAGGGGATTCTATAATATTCGAAAGCGGCCAGACTTTTGATGGTACTTTGCAAATCAGCAAGTATTCTTCAGCTTTAGAAACTAAATCCGTTTTAATTTTTTCACGCGGAGCAGCACAAGCTATCATTGATGGTGGAAATAATGCAGGTATTCAAATAAGCGATGCTGCTTTTCTGCATGTTCGTAATCTTAAAATAAAAGGCAATGGCCGTAAAGAAGGAAGCAAGACCAATGGAGTTGTAATTAATAATTGCACCAATATTGAAATTGACAACCTGGCCATAACCGGCTTTCAAAAAGCGGGCTTGCTTGTTTATTCATCGTCTTATATTACGATTACCAATGTTCATGCCTATGGAAATGGTTTTGCAGGAATTTCGGTTGAAAGTGATTACGGCACAAGAAATGCCAGCCACATTTTAATTTCAGATTGCGTTACTGAAAATAATCCGGGCGATCCTTCAAACTTAAAGAACCATAGTGGCAACGGTATTATTGCGGGCAATTGTAAGAACGTCACCATTGAATATTGTATAGCAACCAACAATGGATGGGACATGCCACGCATTGGGAACGGTCCTGTTGGTATCTGGTGCTACGAAGCGGATAGTGTAACGATTCGGTATTGCATTTCATACAAAAATAAAACGGCAAAGGGCGCTGATGATGGCGGTGGCTTCGACCTTGATGGTGGCGTTACAAATTCTATTATTGAATATTGTTTGTCTTACGAAAACCAGGGAAGCGCATTTGGAATATTTCAATATGATGGTGCCAGCCCCTGGCATGATAATATTATACGCAACAACATAAGCGAAGATGATGGTGCAGTTTCGGCTGCTCATGCATCTGCTTATATCTGGAACAGCAGCGGTGACTCAAATCAATTCATGAATTTATCTTTCTATAATAACATTCTTTACAATACAAAAGGCGCCACTATTCATTATGCCGGGCAGAACAAACGAAAAGCATTCGGCTTTTCTACAAATATTTTTGTTGCAAAAGAGGAGATCATAAAAGGAAATACCGGTGATGATAATTTTTCCGGTAATACATGGTGGAGCCTTACGGATGGATTTAATGTTGACAGCATAAAAGATTTTAAAACATGGAAGCAAAAAACGGGAAAGGAAAAAAGTGACGGCAAAGTAACGGGCGTAAACAAGAACTCTGGTTTTACAAGTACCAATTTCAAAAACATGGTGGACCCTCACAAGTTAAAATCATTTATAGATGAATTTCTTTTAAAGTGCGGCGAAGGAAAATGTAAAAAATAATCAGATGAAATATATACCAGCCTCGTTTTTCTCAGCCGGATTTTTGTTGGTCGCAATTATTCTTATGGCTAACAATCAATCTTATTCCCAGCGAAAACAAGTAACGCCGAACCAGCCCATAGTAACGGGTGAAATTTGGAAAGATACCAATGGCAATCCCATCAATGCACATGGGGCCGGCATACTTCACTATAGTGGTACTTACTATATGTTTGGAGAAATAAAGAAAGGTAAAACATGGCAGGTGCCCGGTCAAAGTTGGGAAGACTATCGCGTGCCTGCAGGCGGTGTATCCTGCTATTCTTCAAAAGATTTAATCAACTGGAAATATGAAGGAGTTGCATTATCACCAGTTAAGGGGGATAAGAATAGTGACCTGGATACGAGCAAAGTTGTTGAACGCCCAAAAGTGATTTACAATAAAAGAACTAAACAATTTGTGATGTGGATGCATGTGGATGCAAATGACTATAGTTATTCGCAGGCAGGTGTTGCCGTTAGTAATAAGCCGGGAGGGCCGTATAAATATTTAAGAAGTGTGAAGCCCAACGGTCAAATGGCTCGCGATATGACTTTGTATAAAGATGATAATGGCAAGGCATATCTCATTTATGCATCGGAAAGTAATAAAACCATGCATGTTTGCTTACTGAGCGACGATTATGTTTTTCCTACGAAAACCTATACCAGGATAACATCCGCGGATAATAGGGAAGCGCCGGCTGTATTCAAATATAACAGCAGGTATTATCTAATCACTTCAGGGTGTACCGGCTGGTCGCCTAATCCCGCCACCTATGCTGTTGCTGATAGCTTGCTGGGAGAATGGACGCAAATGGGAAATCCATGTGCTGGCCCCGGATCAGAAAATACTTTTCAATCTCAAAGCACTTTTGTTTTGCCGATGCCGGCCCATATTGACACTTTTATTTTTATGGCAGACAGATGGAATAAAACAGATCTTGAAGATTCAAGATATATATGGTTGCCATTAAAAATGGAAAACGATAAGCCGGTAATAAAATTGGCAGCGAAGTGAAGCCTTACCAACCCCTCTCCCGGGGGGATAGGGCCAGGACCCTTATCCACAATTCACTTTAGCAGATTTACGGTATTTATCCGGACAATAATGATAAATAGTATTAAATGAAAAGAAGGGCTTTTATAAAAGACACTGCGCTTACAGGATTGGCTTTATCTCTTCCCGGCGCTATTGCATATACGACTTTTGACAAAACCAATTCACGATTTTTAAAAGCAGTTGTTGATCTTCATTCTCCTCAGTTTAGCTTTTTTTCAATTGATTCTCTTGGAAAAAATAATGTAACCAACAATATTATTTTTCCATACGATATACAACAAGTTTATACAACCTCATATTATAATAATGAAACAATCTATAAACTTCCTTCCCAGGTTGCCAATGAATTCCCGGTTTGGAAAGTTGATATAGAAGAATCATTTTTTGTATTGACCACTACTTATCATCCGGAACATGAGCAATCATTTGTTTTTAATGTAGAACAACATGCCAATCATGCTACTTTATTAGGAATGATTGATGATGAACAAAAAGTGTCGCTTCCAGCGATTTTACATTTTCCTGATATGGGCACGCTGCGTATTACATGCAATGTTCCAGGTATGAAAGTTGAATACGGATCACAAAGATTTATTGAACACCCATTTGTAAGAATTCAATTTCCCTGTGCCAATAAAACCTCACAAAAAATAGAATACCATTTTGAAGTAGTCTCAATTCATCCTGAAATAAGGGGTATAGAAAATGACGGGCGCTATGATTGTTTTCGTAAAAATTTTGTCAGCATCTTTCAGTTAAATCCATTTCTTAAAATTCTATCGAATAATTCATCGAGCGATGCCTGTGCATTTACGTTATTTGAATATGCTGAGGTAGCAGTATTTACTCCGCCGTTAGCGAAAGATTTGTCAGCGTTGGATTTAATCCGCATGACCCTTGACAGGTATTTAAACGGGCAAAAAGGGTATGGGTTGCTAGGATATGATTACGACAAAACATGGGACATTCCTGAATCGGAAACGGCCTGCAATTCATTGGATTCTTATCCATCACTGCTAATTGCAGCATGCATTTATGCATTGGCGAATAAAGATAAAAAATGGTTTGTTGAAAATTATGCAAACATTAAAAAATGGGCAGATAAAATGCTGGCAACTGATAAAGACAATGATGGTTTGCTGGAGTTTTGTTTGTCGGGCAACAGCGGTAGTTGGAAAGGCGATAAAACACAACGACCTGCAAACTGGTGGGATACCATTGGCTTCGGCCATAAAGATGCTTACTCAAATGCCTTAGCATATCGTGCGTTGAAATTTTTGGAAAAAGTTAATGATCAATATGGTACACGAAGTGAGGCATTATTATTTAAAGAGAAAGCGAAAAGATTAAAAGAAGTCTACACCTCCACTTTTTATAATCCTGCAACAGGCGTACTCGCAGGATGGAAGAGTGCTGATGGGAAATTGCATGATTATTATTTCACTTTTGTAAGCGGGGTGGCAATAAGTTACGATTTAATTAAGCCGGAATTGGCTAACAAAATAATGGATGCACTGTTGTTGAAAATGAAGCAAGTTGGATTTACAAATTTTGAATTGGGCATGCCCGGTAATTTGATACCTGTTGTCCGTGCTGATTATACAGATTTATTATTGGAAGCCGGGGGAGGTAAGCGCGAAGACAATCTCGATGGTTTCCAGATTTATGAGAATGGCGGAGCAACTTCCTGCTTTACTTATTTCATAATAAATGCTTTGCAAAAATTAGGAAGAAAAAACGATGCTGACTCAATTTTATTGCCGTTATTAAAAAGTATGTCTGAAGGAAATTTCCAGGGAAGATGCGCTAATGGAAGAAGTAAAGACTGGAAAACATGGAGTGGCGAATGCTGGGGTTATGAAGGTTTCTTGGTTGATAATTATATGTTTTTGCTAACAGTGTTGAACCGCGGAGGAACTTGGAAATGAAATGGTATCACAGCTTTCGAAAAAAATTTTTATTTTGATATTTTTTGAAAATAATATTAAATGTTATCCTGACACTTGATATTAAAAAATGCTTAACTTGTACTTTTAAAGATTGCTTCGTCAATGTCTCAAAAATCTTACGTCATAGGGGTTGATTATGGAACTGACTCAGTTCGTTCAGTAATATTAGATACATCAAATGGTGACGAAATTGCTTCGTCAGTTTTTATGTACCCACGCTGGAAAGCCGGTATGTATTGTGTTCCTGCACAAAATCAATTCAGGCAACACCCGCTTGACTACTCTGAAGGGTTGGAATTTACCATAAAGGAATGCTTGCAAAAAGCAGGAGCAGATGTCACTTCAAATGTAAAAGCGATTTCTATTGATACCACAGGTTCCACGCCTGTTGCGGTTGACAAGGCCGGTACACCGCTTGCATTAACGCCTGGCTTTGAAGATAATCCGAATGCAATGTTTGTCTTGTGGAAAGATCATACCGGAACAAAAGAGGCGGCGGAAATAAATGACCATGCTAAAAAATTTGATGTCAACTATCTTCAATACGTTGGTGGCATTTATTCTTCCGAATGGTTTTGGGCGAAGTTGCTTCACATTCTTCGTGCAGATGAAGCAGTCGCTAAGGCATGTTATTCATGGGTAGAGCACTGTGACTGGATTCCCTTTTTATTGACCGGTGGAAATGATATTTCCGAAATGAAAAGAGGTGTTTGTTCGGCAGGTCATAAAGCACTTTGGGCTGCTGAATATGAAGGTCTGCCTCCAAATGAATTTTTTAAATCACTGGATACAAAATTGGATTGTTTTACTTCACGATTATTTGCTGAAACTTATACTGCAGATAAACCTGCCGGAAATATATCCGTTGAATGGGCTGAACGTTTGAACCTTTCGACTGATGTGGTTATCGGTGTGGGCGCATTTGATGCGCACATGGGAGCGGTAGGCGGACAAATTGAACCGTATCATTTAAGTAAAGTAATGGGTACGTCTACCTGCGATATGCTTGTAGCGCCAATGAAAGAAGTGGATGGCAAACTTGTGGGTGGCATTTGCGGACAGGTTCCCGGCTCTGTAATTCCGGGGATGATGGGCATGGAAGCAGGCCAGTCTGCATTTGGCGATACGTACGCATGGTTTAAAAATATTTTATCATGGCCTTTGCAAAATTTATTGCTTTCATCTTCCGTGATTGATGCTGAAATTGCAAATAAGTTATCAAAAGAATTAAGCGATAAATTAATTGTTGAGCTTTCAAAAGCCGCCGAAAAAATCCCGCTCAATGAAGAGGATGAATTAAGTATTGACTGGCTAAATGGAAGAAGGACTCCTGATGCAAACCAGGAATTAAAAGCTGCAATAAGCGGTTTAAATTTAGGAACCGATGCACCGCGAATTTTTAAATCCTTGGTTGAAGCAACCTGCTTTGGCGCCAGGGCAATTGTTGACAGATTTAACCAACAGGGAGTTCCTGTAAAAGGATTGATTGGGTTAGGTGGTGTCGCAAAAAAATCTTCCTACATCATGCAAACAATGGCAGATGTGATGGACATGCCGATCCGTATTCATAAATCGGAGCAGACTTGTGCGGCAGGTGCAGCAATGTTTGCAGCGACTGCTGCCGGTATCTATAGTAAAGTGGAGGATGCTATGGAAGCAATGGGACAGGGTTTTGATAAAGAATATTTCCCCAATAAAACTAATGTTCCCATTTATAAAAAAAGATACCTGAAATACCAGCACTTAGGAAACTGTATTGAACAAAAAATAACTAATTAATAAGTGTCAACATCAAAATACGAACACATTCGGCAGGAGGCCTACCATGCGAATATGCAACTGCCAAAACTGGGGTTGGTTCTTTTTACTTTTGGCAATGTAAGTGCCGCCGATAGTTCTTTAGGCGTGTTTGCAATAAAACCGAGCGGTGTACCTTATGAAGAACTAACACCTGCAAAAATGGTAATCGTTGACTTTGATGGAAAAACGGTTGAAGGAAATTTAAGACCATCGTCAGATACTAAAACACATGCTGTATTATATAAACATTGGAATAAAGTTAACGGTATAGCTCACACGCACTCAACCTATGCAACCGCATGGGCACAGGCGCAAGTAGCTATCCCTATTTTCGGAACAACACATGCCGATCATAATACAGTGGACATTCCTTGTGCACCCCCTATGGACGATGAAATGATACAGGGCGATTATGAATATCAAACCGGTTTTCAAATCATGAATTACTTCAATGGGAAAGGCTTAAGCTATGAAGAAGTAGAAATGATTTTGGTAGGAAACCATGCACCGTTCACTTGGGGGAAATCCGCTGCAAAAGCGGTTTACAATAGTGCTGTTCTTGAAAGTATTGCACAGATGGCCTACCTCACACAATCCATTAATGCCGATGCATTGCGGTTAAAAGAAGCGCTTATAAAAAAACATTATGAACGCAAACACGGCTCTGGCAGCTATTATGGCCAATGATTAAACGAGTCTTATGATGATATAAATTTTGAATGATTGTATAGAATGAAATTAACTCCAGCAATATACTATATGCCAGCAACTATACGACTTACACGCCAAGTGCAATGCCAGGCTACAGTAACATCAATTTTATTTCTCAATCCCGAAAAATCGGGACAGGCTGACGTTCATTCAAATTTTCTTAACCCCTTTTTTTTGAGGCCTTCCCTAAATACTATGGCGGCTTTTTTTGCGGGCATTCTATCTAATTCTATTAAACAAATAAATTTCTACCATGATTGATCTCAAAAAGCTGGAAGTATGGTTTGCCACAGGAAGTCAGCATTTGTATGGAGCGGAAACATTAAAGCTTGTTGCTGAACATTCGCAAGCCATCGCAAAATCGTTCAACGATGGCGATGATATTCCTGTGAGTGTGGTTTTTAAGCCGACCGTAAAAACAGAAGAGGAGATCTTTTCTTTGTGCCAGGAAGCCAATAATACGGCAAATTGCATTGGTGTCATAGCATGGATGCATACATTTTCTCCCGCTAAAATGTGGATTGGTGGATTAAAGATTTTACAAAAACCACTATGTCATTTGCACACTCAATTTAATCGCGATATTCCGTGGAAAGATATTGATATGGATTTCATGAATCTTAACCAAAGTGCTCATGGAGACAGGGAGTTCGGCTTTATGATGACCCGCATGCGTAGCCGCCGGAAGGTAGTTGTAGGACATTGGCAGGATTCAAAAGTGCTCGGGCAAATAAATACCTGGTCAAGAGCTGCCGCGGCATGGCACGATTGGCAGGGAGCTAAATTTGTTCGCTTTGGCGATAACATGCGCCAGGTAGCCGTTACCGAAGGCGATAAAGTAGAAGCACAGTTGCAATTTGGATATTCGGTAAATACCTATGGTGTCGGCGATCTTGTAAAAGTTATTAATGATGTAAGCGATAAGCAAATTGATAACCTGGCAGATGAATACAATAACCAATATACATTGGCGGACAGTTTGAAAAAAAATGGGAAAGATTATGCATCCTTAAAAGAAGCAGCTAAGATCGAGCTTGGCCTCATGAGTTTTATGGAGCAGGGAAATTTTAAAGGATTTACGGATACATTTGAGGACCTGCATGGTATGGAACAGTTACCGGGTATAGCTGCTCAAAGATTGATGGGAGCAGGTTATGGTTTTGCCGGCGAAGGTGATTGGAAAACGGCAGCATTGGTTCGGGCGATGAAAGTTATGGCTTCGGGTTTAAAAGGAGGAAATTCTTTTATGGAAGATTACACTTACCATTTCGAGCCGGGTAATGAAATGGTTTTAGGATCACACATGTTGGAAATATGTCCTTCGATTGCAGACGGCAAGCCTTCCTGCGAAATTCATCCATTGGGCATCGGGGGAAAAGCTGATCCTGTCAGGTTAGTGTTTAATGTTAAGGCAGGAGCCGCATTAAATGCGTCGGTAGTTGATATGGGAAATCGTTTCAGGCTTCTCATTAATGAAGTGGACGCGGTTGCGCCGCAACATGATCTTCCTAAACTTCCGGTAGCAAGAGTGCTTTGGAAACCTCAGCCAGACATGAGCACGGGATGCGCCGCATGGATATTGGCGGGAGGAGCGCATCATACCTGTTTCAGCCAAAACCTAACGTCAGAACACCTTGAGGACTTTGCGGATATGGCGGGCATCGAAACTGTTTTTATCGATAAGGATACAAAACTGCGTGATCTTAAGAATGAGCTTCGCTGGAGTGACGTGTATTACCAGTTGAACAAAAAATGATGTTTAGAGGTACTGTATGGTTTGATGTATTTACTTTAAAATGGTATTAAATTTTTAATTAGGTTTATAAAATTATTCTTTCAAAATTTCAAATTAACGATTGCTTATGAATCATAATCTCGCGACCGCAGACTACATTGTTTTCATAATTTATTTCATTATCGTAGCCGGCTACGGTTATACTATTTACCATAAGCGAAAAAGAAATGAGCATGATGCCAAGGCCTTTTTCCTCGCGGAAGGAACCCTCACATGGTGGGCTATCGGGGCTTCGTTGATCGCTTCAAATATTTCTGCGGAACAATTCATCGGTATGAGCGGTGAAGGTTTTTTTCTTGGTATTGCAGTAGCAGCTTATGAATGGATTGCGGCAATTGCACTCATAATAGTTGCAGTATGGTTTATACCAGTTTATTTGAAAAACAAGATTTATACAATGCCCCAATTTTTGAAAACAAGGTATAATGAATCTGTTGCACTTATCATGGCTATCTTCTGGTTGTTCCTTTATGTTTTTGTAAATCTTACCTCAATCTTATACCTCGGTGCTGTTGCTATTAACGGCCTGGTAGGCGGCGACTACCTGCATGTGATAATGATCGGGCTTGCCATTTTTGCTTTGGTAATATCACTCGGTGGCATGAAGGTTATCGGTTATACTGATGTTATACAAGTTGCGGTTTTAATAATTGGTGGCCTCGTCACTACTTACATCGCACTAACCGTGGTAGGAGAAAAATTTGGAGTAGGCGCAAATGCCATTGCTGGGTTTAAAGCCCTTTTGCATAATGCGCCGGAACATTTTAAAATGATAATACCGAGGCCTACGGCTACTTCTACGCAAAACGAAGTTGATAAATACATTACGTTCCCGGGTCTTATGTCTTACCTCGCTGGTATATGGATTATCAATCTTAATTATTGGGGATGTAACCAATACATTACACAAAGAGCTCTCGGTGCAGATCTCCAAACTGCCCGTACTGGTATTTTATTTGCCGGACTTTTAAAATTGTTGATGCCACTAATTGTTATGTTACCGGGTATCGCCGCTTTCGTGTTATATAGTAAGGGTTATTTGCCACAACTCGTTGGCGGTAAAGACGGCGCCTATTCTGCAGTTCTTACATTTTTGCCAACAGGTTTAAAAGGCTTATCTGTTGCCGCACTCACCGCGGCTATCGTTGCATCGCTTGCGGGTAAAGTAAATAGTATTTCTACAATTTATACGCTGGACATTCATAAAAAATATATTGGCAAAATGGCCGACGAAAGAAAACAGGTGATGATAGGAAGAGTCGCTGTTTTTGCTGCAATGATACTTGCCGTTCTTTTTACATGGAATGATCTGTTGGGAATCGGTGGAGTAGGCGGCTTCACCTACATACAGAAATATACCGGTTTTATAAGCCCGGGTGTTTTCGCGATGTTCTTCCTGGGGATGTTTTGGAAGCGTACAACAGGCCTTGCTGCGATTGTAGGTGTTATTACAGGGTTTGTTTTATCCATTTTCTTTAATGAATTGGCACCGGGTATTTTAGGAAATGAAACATTTTTATACACAGCATATAATAATGGCAAAGGTGGCTATGAAATTCCTTTTCACATCTGCATGGGCTTGTCATTTGTATTCACGATGATTGTTATGATTGCCATAAGCCTTGGTGGCCCTAAAGTAAACCCTAAGGCGTTTGAATTGGATAAAACAATGTTCAGGCTAAGGCCCCAAACTCTTATCCTGATCATTCTCACGCTTCTGGTAATCTCGGCTTTGTATGTAAAATTCTGGTAACTCCTTGCACTCTTAAATTAAAACTTGCAGGCACCTGTAAAAATGCTATGAAAGTAATAAGTGAATATAAAGCTAATGATACAATACTAATAGCGGTGGATTGTATCATCTTTGGGTTTGATGGCAAAAATTTAAAAGCTTTGCTGGTAAAGAGAGGATTTGACCCGGGAGTTGGCAAATGGTCGCTTATGGGTGGGTTTGTCCGCAAGGATGAGTCTGTGGAGGCAGCAGCGTTTCGCGTATTGGAAGTGCGCACCGGCTTAAAAGATATTTACCTTGAACAATTGTTGGTTTTCGGCGGCATTGACCGGGATCCGGGCGGCCGAGTTGTTTCAGTCGCTTATTTTGCTTTGATAAAAATCGATGATTACTCGGGTGACCTGATGCGTGAGCACAATGCAAAATGGTTTAATATAAAGCGAATACCGCCTGTGATTTTTGATCACAAAAAAATGATCGTGATGGCAAAAGAACAGCTTCGGCAAAAAGTGGCTAACCACCCAATAGGCTTCGAACTACTACCAGAAAAGTTTACATTACCTCAGTTGCAAAATTTATACGAAGCTATTTATGAAACAACTTTTGACAAGCGTAATTTCTCCCGGAAAATTTTATCGCTGCATATTTTAAAAAAGCTGGATGAAAAAGAGAAATCATTTTCCAAGAAGGGAGCGTTTTATTATACATTCGATAATAGTAAATACAAGAAACTCGCCAGCGAGGGATTGAAGTTTATCTGATATTGTCTCCGATTATTTGCCACGGATTACACGAATTAGCCCGAAATTTTTTTAGGAAACAAAACTATGCTTTTCCATTCGTGAAGATTTGTGCAACTCGTGGCATCCTAATAAAAAACTCCTGCCTCCTTTAGTACTTCAGCCAAAATTTTACTGACGCTTAAAGTCAAATGATGTGAAAATTTATTGCTTTGTAATAAGCCTTTGTCAAGGCAATCCATTACTTCTTTTATCTCATGTTCAAATCCATTGCATGGATGCGGCATATAAAAATCCTCTGTTGCTCCATCATTTATTTTCACTGAAAAGTCTGTTGCTTTAAACCAGGGGTTTTTAATTTTAATAGAGCCTTTTGTGCCAATGATTTCAGCCTCAATTCCTGAATTGAAAGTTATACCACATAATAGCTGTGCCGTTTCGCCGCCCGGATATTGTAAAATCATATTTGCATACTCGTCTATACCTGTTGATGCGATCTTAGCAACAGATTTTATTATGGAAGGTTCGCCTAAAATTAAGGTCGCAAAAGAAACCGGGTAAATACCAACATCAAGTGTAGCGCCACCTCCCAACGATTTGTTATATAACCTGTCATCCATGTTCTTAGGCGCGGAGAAGCAAAAATCAGCGGCTACATATTGCGGTTTTCCAATTACATCTTCATCGATTAGCGATTTGATTTTTTGAAGAAATGGCATGCATGCAGTCCACATTCCTTCCATTAAAAATACTTTCTTCTCTTCGGCCAATGCAATCATCTCACATGTTTGCCTGTATGTAAGCGACATGGGCTTTTCACACAAGACAGCCTTGCCATTCCGCAGGCAATTCATCGTTTGTTCGTAGTGAAATCGATGTGGCGTAGCGATATAAATAATATCTACATTTTCATCTTTTATGAGGTCATCGTAATTACTATAAAATTTTACAGCGTTATATTTTGTTGCATAAGCCTTTGCATTTTCAATATCGCGTGAGGCAACTGCATATACTTCAGAGCCTTCTACAAAGCAAAGCGCTTCACAAAATTTAGCTGCGATTCTTCCTGCGCCTAAGATTCCCCAGCGGTATGTTTTATTCATGTAACAGATTTTTTAGCTTCTGTGATTGAAAGGTTTATGAAATAAAATGCCCAAAGGGCCACATCCAAATATAAGTAACTTTTTAGCCCAGGTTGCCAATGCTATTGAGCCAGTTGCTTTGTCCATTAAAACACCTTTCTTTTAGTTTTTCAATGAGCCAAAAATAAATGTGGGAACTCTTGTATTATGACGATTATAATCTCATTGATTCCTTATATTTATTAAACTAATTGTAATTGCTTACCATACTAAATCATGAAATTTCCGGTCGCTTTAGCCATCTTATTTATTGCAAGTTGTTCGCAGCAAAAAAATACTGAAACAGAACATTCATTTTATTATTGGCAAACCTCTTTCGCCGATACTGCAAATGTCGAAGAATATATCAACAAAGAAACTGTCAATCACTTTTACATTCGCTTTTTCGACGTTAACTGGGACGATAATTTATATATGCCGGTGCCGGTAGCAGAACTAACCGGATTTAAAAATATTACTCCATTTATAAAATCTCATTTTACTCCTGTCATTTTTATCACAAACAGGTGTTTGCAAAGAATGGATGATAATTTATGTGATTCTATGGCTTATAAGATCAGAAATAAAATTACGTTTATAACAAATCGGATAAGAGAAAGCAGCGGCTCAAATGTTCAAATAGATGAAATTCAAATTGACTGTGATTGGACGGAACTCACGCAAAGAAAATATTTTAGATTTCTTCGTTCTTTTAAGAGTCTGTATCCTGGCAAAATTATTTCTGCTACCATACGTCTTTATCCTTACAAATATTTTAGAAAAACAGGCGTGCCTCCGGTAGATAGAGGATTACTCATGTGCTATAATCTCACGGATATAAGAGATGCTGACAATGTAAATTCAATTTTCGAATTAAAAAATTTGAAACAATATCTTGTGAGCGAAAAGTATCCATTACCGCTGGACATTGCCTTGCCTGTTTTCGGATGGTATGCATGGTTTAGCGAGGGAAAGTTCAAAGGAATTATTTATCCTGATGAAAATAATTCTTTGACAACTGATAAAAATTTTTTTAGCCAAAAAGAAAATAATTTTCTGGTTACCGGCGATACAGTTGTTGGTAATAATTACCTTAGAGAAGGTGATGTATTGCGACTTGAGTATCCTGACAAAATCGAACTTGAAAAGGCCGCAACATTGTTACATAACAAATTTCCGGAAGCAAAAAGGATTGCCTTGTTTTACTGGAACATGTCCTTAATAAAAAGAAATGAAGAGGTTATTCATAAAATTTTTACTGCATTTTAATTTTCTTCTCGCCGCAGTGATACTACCTTCTGATTTTATCTGGAGTTGTGGCCCCATGCTTGCGACTGATGAATCAAGGTTTTCACTTTTCCGGCAGGGATTAGACAACGATAGCGGTTTGCGCCCTTTTAATTATTCAGAAGGCTTATTCAATTTTATGGGAAGCGACCCGGAGGAAAAGGATTATAAGAGGAATTGTGCAGAGTGGATTTCATTTTGTGGCAAGGAAATTAAAGTAGCAGATATCTATAAAGTGCAATACGATATGTCGCCGGAGGAATTTTTAAACACATCCTGGAAAGAAAGTAAAGAAGACCTTACAAAGAATACTTTCATAAAATGGCTTTTGAAAAAGGAAAATCATGAAGTGTTCGACTATATGAAATTAGCGAAAGAAGCCGAAAGCACTCAGTATAAAAACAGTGAAGACCCCTGGGATACCAGTATAATAAAAACTACTGTGCAATGTGAAGAAATTGCTTTGAAAGCCACGCAGGCTTTAAGAAAAAACTTACCCATCTTTTTGAAAGAGCGATATGCTTTCCAGGCTATAAAAATGTTTTATTACAGCAAGAGTATAAAATATGGCGCAGCGCAATTACAAAAATTATATGATCAATATTTGTTGAGGAGCAAATCTATTGTGTCCGGCTGGGCATTGGTATATTATGGAATGAGTCAATACAATTCGAATAAAAAGGCAGCCGCACTTTTACAGGCTTTTGACAGAACAGAAGAAAAAAAGGAATTCTGTTATTTACAATTATCGGTTAACGATCTTTCAAAACTTGAAAAAATAACTGCTGATAAACATCTTTTGCTTTTAATAAGCACTGTGAAAGCAATAAAAAATAAAGGCAGGGCGCTGGATCAAATTAAAAATGTTTATCAATACAGTCCTGAAAGCCGCTACCTGTCTTTGCTTATCACACGCGAAATAAATAAACTTGAAAATTGGCTATGGTCTCCAGAGATGCTTTATTTTCCTGATAACTACAGGCCGGAATTTGAAGACTATGAAAAGGTGAACGACTCTTATCGGGAAAATTTAAAAATAAAAGACAGGAAGTATCTCAGGGAACTACAAATTTTTGTAGAAAATATTGAAAGAAAAAAATCAGCCAGTAATCCCTTTGTGAAATTGGCGCTGTCACATTTGTATAATATGCAAAATGAGTTCGAGAAAGCACAGCAAACGCTACAGGGGATAAATAAAATTTCAAACCCAAAACTTGAAATTCAAAAACTAATAGAGGAAGTTATTACTAATGCCCACTTGCAGGATATTACTGAGGCTGGAGTGAAAGCAAAATTAGCCGCTACAATTAAAAAATTAATCAGGCTGAATCCTCGTCTTAAAATGCAAATGGATAGTACGAATTATAGCCAATGGAATAATGAAAGCTTTGATAAAAATGATGAAAATCTTTCACAGCTATTTATTTTATTGAGCCATTGCTTTGAAAAAAAGGGTGATTTTGTAACTGCGGCTTTATTATACAACAAAGCTAACATGACGGTAAATAGGTATGACGGTATTGGGGACGATACTTTAGCGGGATATTATAATATAGCATATTTAGATAGAAACGCATCACCCAAAGACATTGACAGGTTGATTTCTTTCAAGTTTAAAAAGGGCAAAACTCAGTTTGAACAATTAATAGTTCCTCCAATATGGGGTTTAGATAATCTATATAAGGATCTAAAAGGAACTATTTTGTTTCGTCAAAAAAAGTATAAGGAAGCTTTATCTGTTTTTAAAACTATGCCTCCGGATTTTTGGAATAAAAATTATGAATATAAAAATTATTTGCCGTTGACAACCGTAACGCATACCGGCAAGATGGTTCCCTCAGAAAACTCAATGCCTGCGAAATATACCATCGTAAGCAAGAGATTAATTGTGCAGGATATTGTGGAATTACAAGATAGAATAGCCGCAACAAAAAATAGGGAAGAAAAATCTTTACTGTATTATAAACTCGCGAATGCGTTCTTTAATACATCGTATAATGGCAAAGCATGGATGATGTTTAGTTATGGGAAATCATCACGCGAAAATTATGGACGAGAAACAGGAAACTACAACTGGGCATGGTTTAACTTTTATCCTAATGATATAAAATATAGAAACTATTATCATCGTTGTACCGATGCGATTGACATGTATAAAAAAGCGCTTTCCTTTACCGCCAATGAGGAGTTGTCAGCTAAATGCTTATTTTCATTAGCCGTATGCGATCGAATACAACATGATTATGATGTGAATTTATTGCATGGATGGTCAAGTAAAAACAGGGGATATGTTCCGCCTTATTTAAAAACCCTCAAATCAAAATACAGTAGTACATCCGCATTCAGAGAAGCTGCGATTGAATGTCCTGATGTAAAAAACTTTTTAAGTATCAATTAAAATAAAATTTTTGTCTCAATATTTCTTATGTATTTATATGCGGATTCAAAGACTTGTATATCTTTAGCTCCAACCAAATTGCTCCAACGTGGAAGGAATTATAATTCTGCTTTTGATAATTATTTTGATTGTGTTGGTAACATTCAAAAATTATGTTACCGGGTACTTTAAAAAAATTGACTTTGAAATTCAGCAACTGAAAAAGAAGCTGCCTGTCCAGGGAATTCCTGTGCAGGACGCAACAATTGAACCTTCCAAAATAATTAAAACCGAGGTTACGAAAAGTCCGGAGAAAGCCAAAGAAGATAAGTGGGAATCATCTTTTAAAAGGATGGATGATCCATTGATTGTACTCACCGAAAAAGAAAATATTCCCAATGAAAAAGTGAATATTGAAGTACCAATTACGGAAAAGAAAACCGTAGCTCCTGTTTCAGTAAAGGCTAATATACTGCCTAAAAATATTCCCATACCAAAACCATCCTTCTTTGAGAGAAACCCTGACCTCGAGAAATTCATTGGCGAAAACCTGGTAAGCAAAATTGGAATCGCTATTCTCGTGTTGGCCATTGGCTTCTTTGTAAAGTTTGCCATCGATAATAACTGGATCGGCCCGGTTGGGCGTGTGGCTGTAGGATTGTTGTGTGGCGGAATCTTAGTTTTTTTGGCACACAGGCTTCGCAAAAATTACCAGGCATTTAGCTCAGTTCTCGTGGGCGGCGGACTTGCGGTATTTTACTTTACGATCACGCTGGCTTATCACCAATTTCATTTGTTCAGTCAAACGATGGCGTTTGCAATAATGATAGTTATTACCATTTTTGCAGTTGTACTATCCATCTTGTACGATCGCCAGGAGTTAGCAATTATAGCGCTTGTGGGAGGATTCTCGGCGCCATTTTTAGTAAGCGATGGAAGTGGTAATTATAAAACCTTGTTTACTTACTTAATCGTTCTCAACACCGGCCTGCTGATAATTGCTTACAATAAAGCCTGGCGTTTGATGAATTTACTGGCCTTTATTTTTACCATAATTCTTTTTGCCGGCTGGCTCGTTTCACTACCTTATGATACACACGTGGTTGTATATGGTAATGCATTAATGTTTGCAGCAATTTTTTATCTCTTATTCTTCTTCATAAATATTGCCAATAACATTAAAGCAAATAAGAAATTTATTGCTGCTGATTTCAGTATTCTTTTAGCAAATACCGGGTTGTTTTTCGCTGCCGGCCTGTACTGTCTTGCTAAAATGAACGAAACAGAATACCAGGGATTGCTTACCATCCTGCTTGGCGTGTTTAATCTTATCGCTTCTTATTTTCTATTTAGAAAAAGAGAAGTCGATAAAAATATTTTGTACCTGTTTATCGGCATCACACTCACCTTTATTTCTTTAACGGCGCCCATCCAACTACATGGTAACAATATTACTTTGTTCTGGGCATCGGAAGCGGTTCTATTATACTGGTTGTTTCAAAAATCAAAGATTCCTATCATTCAATACGCATCTCTTATTGTGTGGTTTGCAATGCTGTTTAGTTTATTGATGGACTGGAGTATTATTTATAATGACGCCGGCAATGCAATTACAATTATTGCCAACAAAGGATTTATTACCGGCTTGTATTCAGCCATTGCATCTTATGTTCTATTTATTCTAAGAAGTAAAGGCCCGGATGAAACCGGTTTTTTTGAAAAGATAATATCTAAAAATACATTTCGTATTACAGGCATTGTATTGCTGTTTGTGACAGGAGCACTTGAGGTAAATTTTCAATGCAAACATTTTTATCCTCAAACAGCAATGAATGTACTTTACCTCCAGTTGTATAGTTTCGTGTTTGTGCTGTTGCTTTTATTTGTGAATAATAAGATCGCAACAATAAAGATTTCGGCAAGGCTGCAGGTAATTCTTCTCTCGGCTTGCGTTTTATATTTTCTCTTTAGCCTTGGGATAATTACCAATTTACAGGCCCATTTATTAACCGAACAGAAGTTTTTGGAGCATTTCTTTGCGTTGTGGATTGTTGCAATTTTGGTTGGTGTTATTTTTTACAGGCTTATTAAAATTTCGGAAATACGGGGCTCAATAGCCCCTCTCAGCCCTGAAGGATTTGTTTGGCTTACCTGCATTGGAATTGTTATCTTTTTAAGTTTTGAAACATTCTGGATTGTCAACAGGCTGTTTTATGATCCTCAAAATGCACTTGATAAAATTCAAAGGGTGTTCATAAAAACCTGTCTGCCCATTTTGTGGGGAGTATGCTCTTTCTGTTTTATGTGGTTGGGGATGAAATACAAATTCAAAACGCTTCGCATTATTTCGTTGGTGCTTTTCCTTGTTACGCTTTTAAAGTTATTTATGTTTGATATAAGTAATATTCCCGCCGCAGGCAAGATTGCTGCATTCTTTTGCCTCGGTGTATTATTGCTGATTGTTTCATTCATGTATCAACGTTTAAAAAACCTTATCATTAATGATGAAGAAAAAAAGCCGGTATAAATTTTACCTGGTTGCCTTTAGTTTTTTAATTGTGCTGAAGACTCAATCTCAGAATCATTTTGCATATAAGGCTGCAATAGACACCATAAAAGAAACTAAATTCTATAAAATAAATCTTTCGCCTGCTGTAGTTGCAAAATGTAAGCCGGGCCTCGACGACATCCGTATTTTTGATGAAGATGGAAAGCAGGTTTCTTATATTTTAAAAAATGATCTGCCGGTTTTTAAAACAGAAAATTTTGTCGAATTCCCAATTATCAAAACCAAAAAGGAAAGCGATAAGCAAACGCATGTAACGCTTCAAAACAGTATAAATAAAGCGATAGAAAATTTATTGCTCTTTGTAAAAAATACAGATGCATACCGGTCATTCAACATAAGCGGAAGTGATGATAGTACACGCTGGTTTGTAATTAAAGAAAATATTTATCTTGATAATTCTTTTAAGGCTGACGGCGAAACGATCATTCAATCGCTTTCCTTTCCTGCAAGTAATTATAAGTATTTTCAACTTACCATATTGGGAAAAGATTTGCTTCCTTTTAATATTTTAAAAGCAGGCGTCTACAATGAAGATTTGACATATGGCGGATATGCACAAATTCTCCAGCCGCAAATTTCTCAAAAAGATAGTTCAGATAAAACAAGTTATATCCGCCTTCAATTTGATGATGATTACCTGGTAAACAAAATCGTTTTTGATGTTGAAGGTGTAAAATATTTTAAGCGCAAATTCTCTCTCTTTAAACAAAATCGTTATAATGAGTTTTTGCTGGAAGGATATCTCTCTTCAGAAGGATCCAATGAGTTTATAATTAATAGTAAGAGTAGTCAATTTTTATTCACCATAGCTAATGAAGATAATATCCCTTTGAAAGTAAAAGCAGTTCAGGCTTTTCAATTGAATACCTATTTGCTTACTTACCTGCGGGCCGGTAAAAATTACTCTTTGAACTTTGGAGATTCTTCTATTCAGGCGCCTAAGTACGATCTTCAATTTTTTTCTGATAGCGCAAACAAGAGCCCGTTAGAAATATCTGTAAGCGGTATTGAAAAAAACAATGTATCCATAGCAGCAGCCCCATCTTCTAAAAATAATAAACTGCTTCTCTGGATTATCATCGGGGCTATTCTTGTTGCCCTGTCTTATTTCACTTTTAAAATGATGGGGGAGGTGAATAAGAAAAGCAATAAGGATTAATCTAATGCTACGATCCAAATCTGAGAGACGGCAAAGAGGATAATCACAATACTACTAAAAAGGCCTTTGTTACACGATCATTTTAATGAATAAAAATTTCATTTTCTTTTGAATTTTTCCAACCTATAGAAAATAGTATCTCATTGTCGGCAATCAATTTGTAAGGGTAAAATAATGTGTGCGAGGTTGTTTCATTTTTATCTTCAACTAAAACGGCAATAGCATCCGTTTTTTGATTCGTGTTAGGGTCGATCACCTTAACATCATAAAAGATCGCAATGACTTTATATTCTCCATTTTGCGCTCCCTTTTTAAGTCCATCTTTTAAGCTTTCAATAACTTCATCGGATTTTGGTTTGTCCTCTCCGTCATACGTTCCAACAGTTGCAATGGTTTCATTTGTTTGTATAGCCGAAGCTACCGGGAAAAACTCTCCATATTTTTTTAATAAGTCTTCAATAAATGGAAATATTGCATTCAGTAATCTTTCAATGTCGTTCATTTTTTTGCTTTTTGCAGTTGAAAATTTCTCCAAAATATTGCTAATAGAGTTAACAGTTATGCTCAGTCAAAAAAAGCTCGCCTTGTTACAGACTATCAGCAATGATGGATAGATCACGGTCATATCAGCAATGGATTAAAGGTTTTGGAAGATCTCGTTTTTCAGTATTCTAAAAAAATTGGATGCTTTGTGTATCTATGCTAAATCAATCAACATTTAGAACAAATTTTTGTTGATCAAAATTTTATCACCACCGTTCCCCGCTTGTTACTTTTATTAGCCCAGCCGGGCCCATTTTCTAAAAGCCTTATCGCTTCTTCCTCACAAGCTTTGCAAGATGATTTTACGACTTTGATATTTTCCGGCTTTCCTTTTTTATTTACAACAAATGAAAGCAAAACTTCCCCGGCAACCCGCTCACCATTTTCATTAAATACCGGTTGAATATTATCGGAAAGATATTGATCGAATTTTTCATTTTTTGGAAATGGCCTGATTCCATTTGTTGCTATTTCAACTCCTGCTATTTTTCCACTTAATGCGTTCTCCCTCGATAAGGCTCTCTCTTTTTTCTTTTCCTGTCCATACCCGGTTACAACTACTTCACTCAAATTGGTATCACTTTTATTCATAGCAATTGTGGGCTGCTCATCTTTTAGAAGAGTGACTTTTTTTGTAGCGTAGCCTGCTGCGGCTACAGATGCAGTTGCATTACTATCCGGGGATGATAGAACAAAATTTCCTGTTGTATCTGTCAACGCGGTTTTTTTTCGGGCATCATCATGTACGCTCGCCATAGCAATCGGCTTTCCCGTTTCATCGGTTACTTTCCCTTTCAATTTATATTCCTTTTCATTTTCTCTGTCGGCAGATTTATCTTCATAATTTTCGGGAGCACTATTGACTGCTAATTCTTGCGGAGATTTTTTTAACGGGCCTGGCTCAGCACGCATGGCAACATCATCGCGGTTTTCATCGGCTTTTTTATTTTCCACTTTCGGTTCTGCAGAAGCAGCCTTGTCTTTATCTGCAAACGTGGATTTCTCTGGTTTTTGAAATGCCATGTCACCACTTGTTGCCACAGAATCTGCTAAGGAAGTAACAGCACTATCTTTATTTTTTGGTAAAGACTTTAGTTCATTCGTGGCAAGTGAATCTTCTTTGTCTGTAAAATTTATTTTGTAAAATAGAAAACCAACTCCCGCGATGATAATAAATAACGCAGCAATACGCCACCATTTATTTTCTGTAATTGATGAGATTGAAAAAATTTTTTTCTTTTTTTTCTTTTCTTCGAGGCGTGATTTTAATTCTAAAATATCTGCTTTGAAATCGGGGGCATTAACGCAGCCTTCCAACGCATCAGCAAGAAACGGATCTTCAAGAGCGGCTTTTTCCAGTGCATGCATTTCATCTGCCGGCATCTCTCCGGAGTGATAGCGTTCAAAATCTGTGGCGGTATATATTTTATTTTTTTCTTCCATTGGTCATGCTTTTTGCAAAGCCTGTTTTTCCATACATAATTTTAAATTCCTTCTTCCGTTTTGTATAAAGCTTCTTACTTTATTGATATCTGTGTTCGTTGTTTTCGCTATTTCTTTGTAACATTTTTCCTGCAGGTAAAATAATTGCACTGCTGTTTTTTGTTCACCTGGCAATTGTTCTATACAAAATTCCATGCTGTTTAAGTTTTGTTCTTTCTCCATTACGATATCCAGATGATTATTTTCTGATAAATGCACAAGATCCACGTCAATATTTGTGGGAATTTTTTTATCGGCACGCAATTTCATCAGGCAATGATTTTTTGAAAGCTGGTAAAGCCAGCCTTTAAAATTATCTACTTCATACTTTTTTAGCTTGATAACAAGCTCTTCAAAAATATTGATCACACAGTCTTTAGCTTCTTCAGGCTCTTTCAAATACTTAAGGCATACACCATAAACCAGCTCCATATAGCGGTTGTACAATTCACCAAGCGTTTCCATGTCACCGACATTCCTGTATTGTTGCACAAGTTCCTGGTCAGTTTTCGCGGATAATATTTTTTTTATAAATGCCAATAAATAAAGTTATTTAAATATTTCCCACTACGATTTATGTAATTCTTAAAGTTCATGCATCCAATCTACAAATCATATTTCGTAACCGTAATTCTAAAAATGAATTACCGTATCCCATCACTTAAAAATTGTTTTTATGAAAAAAATTATTTTATTACTTCTCTCTGCGTTCATCTTAATTGTAGCATTCAGAGGA
>JBBSBD010000086.1:0-22571 GCA_038251675.1 Chitinophagales bacterium
CAGAGGTGTGGACAGAAGCATTGCCTCTCGGAAACGGCCGGCTTGGTGCCATGGTCTTTGGAAAAGTCGGCGAAGAATTGATACAATTGAATGAAAGTACTTTATGGTCAGGCGGGCCGGTAAAAACTAATGTGAATCCGCAGGCAGCCTCTTACCTGCCTTTGATAAGAGAAGCGCTTCTCAAAGACGAAGATTACACCAGGGCAAATGACCTCACAAAAAAAATGCAGGGCTTATATTCAGAATCATTTATGCCGCTTGGAAATTTAATTATCAGGCAACATTTTCAATCAAAACAAATAACAGGTTATTATCGTGGTCTTAATATTGAAGATGCTGTTGCAAGTACACATTTCACCGCTGACGGAATTAAATATACAAGGGAAATTTTTATATCTGTACCGGACCAAATTATTGTACTGCGTTTAAAAGCTGGTAAAGACGGGGCTTTAAGCTTTGATGCAGCCATTAACAGCCAGTTGCGTTATGTAAATACAGTTGCAGTTAATGAATTGGTGTTAAAAGGAAAAGCCCCGGCACATGTGGATCCTAATTACCACAACGGAGATGGAGATCCGGTTATTTATGAAGATACTTCAGGGTGCAACGGTATGCGTTTTCAAATGCGGTTGAAGGCGATCAGCAAAGGAGGAAATGTCAACATTGACACAGCAGGTATTCATGTGAGTGGCGCGACGGAAGTTTTGTTATTCTTATCGGCTGCTACAAGTTTTAACGGCTTTGATAAATGCCCTGATAAAGATGGGAAAGATGAAAACAAAATTGCCGGCAGCTATCTTGACAAAGCCGTTAAAAAATCATTTAGCGAATTATTTAAAAACCATATTTCTGACTACCATAAATATTTCAATCGTGTATCACTAAGTTTGAATAACACAACTCAAAACGATAAAAATAATTTGCCATCCGACCAAAGATTGCTTGCTTATTCAAAAGGTGCACAAGATTCCTGGATAGAAAGAATGTATTTTCAATATGGCCGCTATTTGCTGATCTCATCTTCAAGGCCTGGTGGAGTTCCTGCTAATCTCCAGGGCATTTGGAATAAAGAAATAAGGCCGCCATGGAGTTCCAACTATACCATTAATATCAATACGCAAATGAATTACTGGCCATCAGAGGTTACCAATCTTTCTGAAATGCATGAGCCACTATTTAATTTAATAGAAAATATTTCTGTAACAGGTGCGGTTACCGCAAAACAATTTTACAACATGCATGGATGGGTTGCACACCACAATTCTGATATATGGGCATTGTCTAACCCGGTTGGTAACAGGGGTGGTGGTGATCCAAAATGGGCCAACTGGAGCCAGGGAGCAAACTGGCTTTGCCAGGACCTTTGGGAGCATTACCGGTTTACAATGGATAAGAAATTTTTAAAAGATACTGCGTATCCCCTGATGAAGGGCGCAGCTATTTTTACTATGGACTGGCTGGTAGAAGATAAAAATGGTTATCTCGTTACCGCTCCTTCTGTTTCCCCTGAAAATGTTTTTTTATATGGAGACGGAAAACATGGCGATGTATCTGTTGCAACCACAATGGATATGTCAATCATTTGGGACCTCTTTACCAATCTTATTCATGCATCTGAGGTATTAGATGTTGATCCTGATTTCAGGAAACTATTGATTGAAAAGAAAGCTAAATTATTCCCTTTGCAGATTGGCCATAAAGGAAACCTGCAGGAATGGTATAAAGATTTTGACGAGGTAGAAGTGCATCACAGGCACGTGTCACATCTGTTTGGATTATACCCCGGTCACGAAATATCACCCATCACTACGCCGCAGTTTGCCGCAGCAGCAAAAAAGGCATTGGAGATAAGAGGCGACGAAGGGACGGGCTGGAGTAAAGCCTGGAAAATAAACTTTTGGGCAAGATTGCTTGATGGAAATCATGCGTATATTTTATTGAAAGACCTGCTTCGCGCAACGAGTGAATCCGGCACCAACTACCAGGGTGGTGGAGGCACATACCCAAATTTCTTTGATGCCCATCCTCCATTCCAGATTGATGGAAACTTTGGTGGCACAGCCGGTATTGCAGAAATGCTGCTGCAAAGCCAGTTAGGTGAAATTCAATTATTGCCTGCATTGCCCGACGCCTGGAAAGATGGGTCAGTAAAAGGCCTAAAGGCGAGAGGTGGTTTTGAAGTTGCTATTAATTGGAAAGATCATTATTTGAATAATGCAATTATAAAGTCGTTGTCAGGTGGTGTTTGTAAAATAAGAACCAATGTTCCAATAATTATTGATGGTGTGAAAGCGGGTTCTAAGAAAGATAATAATGGATATGTAACAACTTTCAATTCTATAAAAACTAAAACATACATTATAAAGGCTGCTAAGAATTAAGCTGAATATTTTGATCTTTTAATTTTTTTTGTCAAGCAGGATATATCGCCCAACAGAATTATAAACAGTTGAAACACGGCTTCCGTCAGCCCAGCTTTTGCAAATACGATTGTTTAGCTGAAGTGCTAATTCAAAGCTGTTCAAATTTCTTCTGAATGCTTATATCACTTTTTTGTTGTGATTTTATTTTTAAATACATCACTAAACTAGTAATAAAAGAAAGAGGGATTGTTTGTGGTTTAAAGATAATCTGTAATATAAGTACGATTCCTAAAAGTATGGTCAGCCCAATTATGCTATACTTACCCTCTTTGGTTGTATAGAAAGTTGGCAAAATATTGATCTTTTGGTCTACGTTTTTTCCTTTATTATAGTCTGCAAAGAAAAGTTGAACATTTTTTAGAACATTTTCTTCATTGTTAGTTTGATCAAAAAATGAATATTTTACCTTCTCTCCTTTATCCAGAACTAATTTAATATATGAAGAGTTATTAGCTTCCGATTCTCCAATTTGAAATGACTTTATATTACAAAAGAAATATTCGTGTTGTTCTTCTAAGTCGTATGTGCTTTTATTTAAAATATCGATTTTGAGTAGAGTATTAGTTAATTTAATATTCGCCTTTTTGGAAAATAGGGTTATTTTTTTATTTATAAAAACTAAGGGGGAAATGAAGAAAAGTAAAATCCCAATTAGAAGTGTTGTTAATGAAAATTCACCAGAATTCCGGATCAAAAGTATTGTGAATATTAGTCCTGTTAGCATAAAAAGCATGAGGCAAAAAGCCAATAAGAATAGTTTGTTAGTTTTAAGTAAATAGGTTTCTATTTCTAAATCCGGTGGCATAACAATTATAGTCGAGAGAGGATATTTTTTTGAAATTGAAATTTTCTTAAGCATTTTAGCTAACGCTTTAGAGTTTTGCGTTGTGGGCTCAGGTAACGTCAGCTAACAAATAACGCAAAGCCCATGTATGCTGCAATCGTTAAGTGTCCAAAGTATCCCATTCATCACCAAGTAGCCATCTTAATGCAGATACTTTCCCATTTACCATTCCCCATTCAAAATCGCTGTCATGCCATAAATTTTCTTTCCCATATTTTTTCTCAATTCGTTTAGCAGATTGCAACGCACCTTTCCATATTTCAGCATTAACTATTTGTTCCTTACTGGCAACTCGATCTTTCAACATTTGATGTCTGTTATACCAAATCTGGTCGACGAATCTTTCAATTGCTGAAAGAACTTCATCTTGAGTTCTATTTTGAAATATATCTGAGTCTTCAGAAGTGTCTATTTCAAAGGATTTTTTGAATGCCGAATAATCAGTCATTAAATATTCTAACTTTTCAGTTATTCCAAAGATTTTCTGATCTCTTTTTTCAAAAAAAGAAAGTTGTTCTTCTTTGGTTAGCTCGATATCCAAATACTCAAGTCGGGTACCATAATTTTCTGGATTATTAAGTATCCCAGTAATTCTTTCTAAATGATAAACTTCTATTGTAAAAGGTTTTCCGATTTTTTTTAAAGCAGATCTCTCACTCAATTTTAATTCTTGATTTGTAACAAAAGCTAATCCTTTTACATTATTCTTTTTAATTCCTATCAAATCTGCAAGGAATTTTGCTTTAATAACTTGATAACTTTTTTGCCCCCTCGGAAAATATGACGCTCCAATCCAAGTTATATTTTCTTTAATAGCTACTAAATCTTTAAGTCCGTCTTTTCCTCCAAGTGGATGTGAAGGGTCTATAGACTTGAAGCCATCAGCGACTAAAATATGAGCAGCAAGTCTCTCACTAGATTTTTGACCCTTTGTCCAGATCAAGAGTCTATTCCAGGTTTCATCACCATCTGCTCTTCGTCTATTCATTTTAAAATATTGACTTAGGACTAAATTAGAAGGAAATTATAGTATCTGAAAAACATAATAAAAAAAATTTCAATTAGTGAAAGATTCGGAAACTACAGCCAACTTGTGTATTTCCGCTAAAATACTCCCCCGGCACTAACTTAAACAATTTCCCCAAATTATTGAAGGTTAACCTTTTTCATAAAAAATACGCGCTTTATAGTTGTAGCCTAAATAGGCTGCAATATGAATAATTTATAAAGCCTGGATATCATCCCATAAGTCTTTAAAATATTTTTAATTGTCAAAAGCACAATTGTCGTAATTTGGAATCGCATATTTTAAACTTCTTAAATACGATTGTTGTCTTCATTTATATAACATACCAATACCGAAATAATATATTTGATAATAAATTTCTATTATGAAAAGAATCTTTCCAATCCTTTGTTTTTTATTTCTATTTATAAAAGGCAATGCACAAACTGAAATTGTTTTAAAAGCAGATTCTGCCAGGCAACGAATCAATAAAGATATTTACGGACATTTTGCAGAGCACCTTGGCCGCTGTATTTATGATGGTTTTTATGTAGGTGATACGAATAAAACCATTCCCAATACAGAGGGTGTAAGGAATGATGTAATAGCAGCCCTGCGTAAAATGAAGATTCCTTTATTACGGTGGCCCGGCGGATGCTTTGCAGATACCTACCATTGGAAAGATGGTGTTGGTCCAAAAGATAAAAGGCCTGCGATGGTTAATACATGGTGGGGTGGCGTTACCGAAGACAACAGTTTTGGCACCCACGATTTTTTAAACATGTGTGAGCGCCTTGGAGCCGAGCCATACCTTTCCGGCAATGTGGGAAGCGGTACTGTGCAGGAATTTTCTCAATGGCTGCAATATGTAAATTTTGATGGTAAGAGTCCTATGTCGGACTGGAGGAGAGCGAATGGCCGGGATAAACCCTGGAACGTAAAGTACTGGGGTGTCGGTAACGAGGCGTGGGGCTGCGGTGGTAATATGACGCCTGAATATTATGTAAATATTTACCGGCAGTATGCAACATTCATGACTGACTGGACTAATAGCCATAATTTATTTCGTATCGCTTCTGGCGCCAATGGTGCAGACTATCACTGGACAGAAGTACTTATGCGTGACATTCCCCGGGGCATGATTGCGGGTACCGGCCTTCATCATTATTCAGTAATAGAATGGAATCATAAAGGCCCGGCGGCAGACTTTACCGAACAGCAATATTTTCAAACCCTGAAGTCGGCCTGGGAAATGGAAGAGTTGGTGACAAAACATTCAGCAATCATGGATAAATATGATCCCGAAAAGAAAGTTGCATTGGCAGTTGATGAATGGGGCGGATGGTATGATGTAGAGCCTGGCACAAATCCGGGTTTCCTTTATCAGCAAAACACCATGCGTGATGCCATGATTGCAGGCATGACATTGAATATTTTTAATAATCACTCCGATCGTGTACGCATGGCAAACCTGGCGCAAACCATCAATGTGTTACAAGCAGTTATTTTGACCAATAAAGAAAAAATAATCTTAACTCCCACATATCACGTAATGGAAATGTACAACGTACACCAGGATGCGATGCTGTTGCCACTCGATATAAAAACGGACAATTACACTTTTGGCAATGAAAGTTTACCTGCCGTTTCGGGCTCGGCCTCCAAAGATTCAACAGGGCTTATTCATGTTTCTCTTACTAACATCAATTCTAATAAAGAAGAAGCAATTGTAATAAATATTGCCGGAAAGAAATTTGGCAAAGTAAGCGGAAGAATATTGACCGCTAAAAAAATGCAGGATCACAATACATTTGAAGAGCCCAATAAAGTTATACCACAGGTTTTTAATGGCGCTTCATTAAAAGGAGATGTATTAAATGTAAAACTGCCGCCATTTTCCGTGGTGGTTTTGGAATTAAAATAACATCCCGCAAAGACATAAGGCCCACAAGGTATTTTTCTTGTGTCCTTAGTGGAAAAAAATAACACACATGAATTTTAAAAAACTGGTTGCTTTTATATTTTCCGGGATAATAATTCTCTGCACTCAAAATATTTATGCCCAGTCAAAGCAAGACATAGTAGTTTCAGTAAACAAACCAATAGCCGGCGTACAACCTACCATGTGGGGTATTTTTTTCGAAGACATAAATTTTGGTGCTGATGGCGGCATCTATGCAGAGATGATCAAGAACCGGTCTTTTGAATTTTCTATGCCCTTAATGGGGTGGGCTGTGAAGAAAAATTATTTCAATGAAGGCGCAGTACTTGTCCTTAACCGTGAGGATATGGATACCGGCAATCCGCGATTTGTAAGGTTAACAAAGGACAATACAAAAGATTCTTTAAGCCTTACCAATGAAGGTTTTCGGGGCATGGGTGTAAAGAATGGATTGCGATATGATTTTTCAGTTTTGTGCCGCCAACAAATGCTGGGTTTAAAAATGCTTATTGAATTATTAAATTATAAGAATGAAGTAATAGGCAATGTAACAGTTACTCCCACGGGAGCAGTAAATGAATGGCAAAAAGAGACCGTGAGTTTTAACGCAAGTGATACGGCAATGAAAGGCCGTTTCAGAATTACTCTTGAAGGCAAAGGAGTGATTGATCTTGATATGATTTCTTTATTTCCGTCTGATAACTGGAAGAACCGGCCCGGTGGAATGCGCAGCGATATGATACAATTACTTGCTGATATGAAACCGGGGTTTATCCGTTTTCCCGGTGGTTGTATTGTAGAAGGGCGTGACCTGGCAGGCCGCTATCAATGGAAAAAAACATTAGGCCCTGTTGACGAAAGGCATCTCATAATAAATCGTTGGAATACCGAATTTGCTCATCGTCCCGCTCCCGATTATTTTCAAACTTTCGGCCTCGGCTTTTATGAATATTTTCAATTGGCAGAAGACATAGGCGCCGAACCTTTGCCCATTCTAAACTGCGGCATGGCCTGCCAGTTCAATACAGCAGAGGCGGTTCCATTGAATGAACTGGATCCTTATGTGCAGGATGCATTGGACCTTATTGAATTTGCAAATGGTGACGTGAACACCACATGGGGTAAAGTGCGTGAGTCACTTGGCCACCCGGCTCCCTTCAATTTAAAAATGATGGGAATAGGAAATGAAAACTGGGGCCCTCAATACGTCGAGCGGCTTAAAGTTTTTTTTAAGGCGATAAAAGATAAGTACCCTGATTTTAAAATAGTATCAAGTTCCGGAACTGATCCCGGGGGTGAACGCTTTGATTATCTCAATGATGAAATAAGAAAATTGGGTACTGATCTTATTGATGAACATTACTACCGGAGGCCGGAATGGTTTTTAGCAAATGCCAATAGATATGATGATTATCCAAGAAATGGTTCTAAAATATTTGCCGGAGAGTATGCTGCGCAAAGTGACCACACGGTGAGCATTAATAACAAGAATAACATGGCAACCGCAATCTCCGAAGCGGCTTTTATGACGGGCCTGGAACGTAATGCGGCTGTGGTAAACATGGCATCTTATGCGCCGCTTTTTGCGCATGATGAAGCTTGGCAATGGACACCCGATCTTATTTGGGTTAACAATACGACATCCTACGGCACAACCGATTATTATGTGCAAAAATTATTTTCAACAAACAGGGGAACGAATGTTGTTACTGCATTGCGGGATGGAAAAGCATTGACGGGGCAGGATAGTCTCTATGTTTCATCAGTGATTGATAAAGACAAAAAAGAGGTAATTATTAAGGTCGTAAATGCATCGGGTAAAGAACAAACAAATACTTTTATGCTGGATGGAATAAAGAAAGCGGCCACGCAGGCAGGAGTTACCACATTACAAAGCAACGATCTTAGCAGTGAAAACTCTTTCAGCAATCCTGGAAATGTAAGCCCAAAAGAATCATCCGTCAATGTAAAAAACAAAAAACTAAATTTTACTTCAATGCCTTATTCTTTTTCGGTAATAAAGGTTAAGATGTAGTTTGAAAAGAAAAATCAAAATATCAATCTCGAAAAAAATACAATGTTTAAATTGCCAAACTCTATCAAACAGGTTAGTTCCTTCTCCTTCGGAGAGGGGTTGGGGAGAGGCCGAAAGTTAACTCGGCTAATCTTATTTGTCATGATTGCTACGTCTATTATTTCGTTAAGAGCGACAGCGCAGCAGCCAAAATTCCAACCCACCTGGCAGTCATTGGAACACTACCAAATTCCTGATTGGTTTCGTGATGCAAAATTTGGAATCTTCATTCATTGGGGTGTTTATTCGGTTCCCGCATTTGCCAATGAATGGTATCCGCGGAATATGTATTTAAAAGATTCAAAAGAATTTAAACATCACATTGAAACTTACGGGCCGCAAAATAAATTTGGTTACAAAGATTTCATCCCGATGTTTAAAGCGGAAAAGTTTGATGCAGAAAAATGGGTGGATTTATTTAAGAGAGCCGGTGCTAAATATGTGGTGCCTGTTGCTGAACACCACGATGGATTTGCTATGTACAATTCCGCGCTTACAAGATGGAATGCTTTTTTGATGGGGCCTAAACGTGATGTAGTAGGGGAGCTGGAAGCCGCAACCCGTAAGGCAGGATTGATGTTCGGCGTATCCTCACACCGTATTGAACATTGGTGGTTCATGGGCGGCGGCCGCAATTTTGATTCTGATGTAAATGATCCGGCGTATGCAGATTTTTATGGCCCTGCTAAAAATACAGATGGAACAAAAACAAGTGAAGATCGCGAGCCAATGACGCCTGAATATATGAACGACTGGTTATTGCGCGATGTTGAGCTGGTTGATAAATACCATCCCGATCTTGTTTGGTTCGATTGGTGGATCGCTCAAAAAGAACTGGAACCTTACAGGAAATCATTTGCTGCTTTTTATTACAACAAGGCTAAGGAATTAAATAAAGAAGTTGTAATAAATTATAAGCATGATGCCTATCCCGATAGCGCTGCCGTTTTAGATCTTGAAAGAGGAAAGCTTTCTGGAATAAGGCCTTTGGCATGGCAAACAGATGATGCTATTGGTAATAAATCGTGGGGATTCGCTAACGGCAATACCTTTAAAAATGCGCAATATGTAATTACAAACCTTATAGATATAGTAAGCAAAAATGGCAATTTATTATTGAACATTGGCCCCCGGCCCGACGGAACAATTACTGAGGAAGAAACAAATGTATTGCTTGGCACGGGTAAATGGCTTACTGTGAATGGCGAAGCGATTTATGGCACACGGCCCTGGAAAATGTATGGCGAAGGGCCAACCGAATCAGCAAGCGGCGAGTTTAAAGATCAGAAGCCTTATACATCCAAAGACATTCGGTTTACAACAAAAAATGATACATTGTATGCGATCACACTTGCATTACCTGCGCCAAAAGAAACAATCAATGTCAGTGCGCTTTCATCAAAAAGTAATAATGGAACAATTGACAATGTGCAATTGATAGGAAGTGATGAAAAATTAAATTGGTCTCAGAAGAAAGATGCATTAGTGATAAGCGCGCCGGCCAATTATCCTTCAGAGGATGCGGCAGCATTTAGGATAACATTTAAAAAATAGGCCAACCAGTTCAGTTCTTTCTAGACCCAGTCGAAGGATCGGGGAAGGGTTGAGTTGAGGCCTTATAATCAAATACAAAAACAATAATATGAAACGAATAAATAAAATTCTCCCTTTGGTATTAGCTGTGACTATTGCTTTTACATCATGCGACAGCAGTACAGAAAATAAAAATTCAGAAGGTAGTACAATTGATTCCACCAAATCTGGCATTACGCAAAAAGATTGGGGTGAAGCAGATGGTAAAAAAGTTGAACTCTTTACACTGACTAATGATAATGGAACTACTGTAACCATTACCAATTATGGTGGTACAGTCACTTCTTTTATAACACCCGATAAAAACGGAACGAAGTCGAGTATAGTCATTGGCTTCGACAGTCTTGCGCCGTACCTCCGTAAACCTCCTTTTTTTGGTGCATTGGTTGGCCGTTATGGAAACAGGATTGGCGATGCAAAATTTACATTAGATGGTAAAACATACCAACTTGCCGCCAACGATGGAAAGAACCATCTGCATGGGGGCTTAAAAGGCTTTGATAAAGTTGTGTGGGATGCTTCTGTGCCTGACGATAGCATTCCATCTCTATCATTACATTATATAAGCAAAGATGGAGAAGAAGGTTATCCTGGTAATTTAGATGTTACTGTAAATTACACTTTAACCAACGATGATGGACTTAAGATAGAATACAATGCAACAACTGATAAAGCCACGCCGGTTAATTTGACCAACCACAGCTATTTTAATTTAACAGGCGACGTAGACAATACGATTCTCGATCATACTTTGATGATTGATGCAGACAATTACACACCGGTTGACAGTACGTTGATCCCAACAGGGGAGATCAAATCAGTGAAAGGAACACCTTTTGATTTTACTACCCCTAAAAAAATCGGCAGAGATATGGACCAGGTAAAAGGTGGTTACGACCACAATTTCGTTTTAAATAAAACGGACTCATCCTTAGGGAAAATTGTGGAGGTTTCTGATTCAATAAGTGGAAGAACAATGGACGTTTATACAACACAACCCGGAGTGCAGTTTTATACAGGGAATTTTCTTGATGGCAGCCTTTTAAACCATGATGGGAAACCAATTAAACAACATGCAGCCTTCTGCCTGGAGACGCAACATTTTCCCGACTCTCCGAATAAGCCAAAGTTTCCCTCAACGATTTTACAACCGGGAGAAAAGTATCATTCTGTTACTATTTATAAAGTAAAACTTAATTAAAGTGACTGATACAATTACAGTATCAGTTCACCGGTGCAGCAACAAAATGATCAATCCTTTTCTTTTGAGAATAATGATTTTTATTTGCTCGCTGACATATAATTGTATTGTTTTTGCCCAATCATCTTCAGCAGAAATTACCATTAACACCCGTAATACAACCGGCCCTTACAATCCCATCTGGTCATACTTTGGTTACGATGAAGCAAACTTCACAACCATGAAAGACGGCAGGAAGTTATTGGCGGAATTAGCGAAACTAAGCCCTTCGCCGGTATATGTTCGCATGCATAATTTATTAACGTCCGGTGATGGTAAAGCTGCTCTGAAATGGAGCTCCACCAATGTATATACTGAAGACGCAAACGGTAATCCTGTTTATAATTGGCAGATAGTTGATTCTATTTTTGATGTATTAATTAAACGGGGTATGAAGCCAATTGCAGAAATTGGTTTTATGCCGGAAGCCCTGTCAACAAAACCTGAACCTTACCGCCACCACTGGAAGCCCGGTGTGCCTTACGATTCTATTTATACCGGCTGGGCCTACCCTCCCAAAGATTATAAAAAATGGTCTGAGCTAATTTCTCAATGGGTAAAACATTGCATAAAAAGATATGGAGATGCCGAAGTAAAAAGCTGGTATTGGGAGGTATGGAATGAACCGAATATTTCCTATTGGAAAGGCACTTTGGAAGAATATCTCACGCTATATGATTATACAGTTGATGCAGTTAAAAGAGCATTACCTGCTGCAAAAGTTGGTGGCCCTACATCAACAGGCCCTCGCTGGAATAAGGCCGGGGATTTTCTAAAAGCATTTTTACAACATTGTGTTGATGGGAAAAATTACGCAACTGGTAAAAAAGGTGCACCACTTGATTACATAACTTTTCACGCAAAAGGATCGCCCTCAGTAGTAAATGGTCATGTTCAAATGAATATGGCAGTTCAGTTACAGGATGTAGCAAAAGGTTTTGAAATTGTCAATTCATTCCCTTCATTAAAAAAGTTGCCGATAATTATTGGAGAGTTTGACCCCGAAGGGTGTGCGGCCTGCTCTGTTGATTACAGCCCGCAAAATGCTTATAGAAATGGTATCATGTATTCAAGTTATACTGCTGCATCTTTTGCACAATTGTATTCTATGGAAAAAAAATACGATGTGAACCTCACGGGTGCGGTAAGTTGGTCATTTGAATTTGAAAATCAGCCCTGGTTTGGCGGCTTTAGAGATCTTGCTACCAACGGAGTTGATAAGCCTGTGCTAAATGTTTTCCGCATGTTTGGAATGATGAAAGGAAATATGCTTGAGGTAAAAAATTCAAAAAAGATTTCTGTTCAAACTATTACCGATAGCAGTGTTCGTGGTGAGCCGTATGTTGATGCATTGGCGACAATTGATAAACACAGTATGTATATCATGCTTTGGAATTACCACGATGATGAGACAAAAAAAACTGATGCGGAAATAAATTTAATACTACAGAAATTACCATCAAAAAATATAACGCTAAATACCTATATAGTTGATGAAGATCATAGCAATGCATACACTGTATGGAAGAAAATGGGCTCGCCACAACAGGTTTCTGCCAACCAATTTAATGAATTACAAAACTCTGGACAATTGCAAAAGAATGAAAGTGATAAGCCATTGCAAATTAAGAATGCAACTTTAAATTATCACTTGATTTTGCGATCCCATGCAGTTACTTTAATTAAGTTGAGCTGGTAAAAGGACCCGTCTCAAAAAACCTATCCGATAAAAAACTTCAACTTGCAAACAAATAATACAACTCAAAAAATCATACTCCCCAAATCACAGCCTTTCTCCATCGGAAAGGATGTTAGAGGTGAGGCCGCATTCATCTTTGACCTTAACGGAACAATGATCAACGACATGCAATACCATGCAGACGCCTGGTCGGGCATACTAAATGATGATCTAAAAGCGGGGCTTACACGTGATGAAGTAAAGGCACAGATGTATGGAAAGAATGATGAATTGCTTGTAAGAGTTTTTGGTGCCAACTATTTTTCGCCGGAAAGAATGAACGAATTATCTCTTGACAAAGAAAGGAGATACCAGGCCGCCTATTTGCCCAAACTTGAACTTATAAAAGGTTTACAACAATTCTTAGAAACAGCATGGCAGGAAAAAATTCCTATGGGCATAGGTTCTGCAGCGATTACTTTTAATATAGATTTTGTGTTGGATAATTTACACTTACGCCATTTTTTTAAAGCAATTGTAAGTGCCGATGATGTTGCCACCAGCAAACCTGATCCTGAAACATTCGTAAAATGTGCACAATTGTTAAACGTTCCTCCGGAAAAATGCATTGTATTTGAAGATGCGCCGAAGGGGGTGGAAGCAGCACAGAATGCAGGTATGAAGACGGTTGTGCTAACTACCATGCATGATAAAGAAGAGTTTGAAAAGTATAATAATGTGATTTCGTTTATTGAAGATTATGCATCTGTAAACCCACAGGATTTTTTGAGACACATGGAAAATATTTGAAAAATTAAATGACTATATTTCTTTCATATTGTGACAGCAGGCTTTGCCTCTGGGAATATTTCATGGCCCGTACGTCATTTAAATAAATTTACTACTGTTGATAAGGCAAGAGCAAAAAAAAATATGAATAAATATTTTTAATGTCATAAATACATTTAATTTAGCATTGGCTTCCCAAATACGATTGCTGTTCATGGAATTTGAAAAAAAATATGAGGAATCAACACTGCTGTCTTTGCTCTCGCAGGATAGTGAATATGCTTTCCAATTTATTTTTGACAGATACAGGAATAAAATTTACAAAGTGGCAATGATGTATGTGAAAGCCCCTGTAGTAGCTGAAGAAATAGTGCAGGATGTTTTTCTAAAACTATGGTATCAAAGAAAAAATTTAACCGAAATTCGTTCGCTTGAAAATTGGCTTTTTACATTAACAAGAAATCTTACTTTCAATTGCCTAAAGAAAATTGCCCACGAATGGACGGCAAGAGAAAAATGGATAGAGCAAAATATTTTATCAGAAAATACGGCTGATCAAAAATTAGTAAACAAAGAATACCAGCAACTGCTTCAACAGGCTATAAGTAATTTATCAGAACAGCAAAAAGAAGTATATAGGCTTGGCAAAGAAGAAGAATTTTCCTATGAGGACATCAGTAAGCATTTATCTATATCACCACTTACGGTGAAAACCCACATGGCAAGAGCATTGGCTTCTATTCGCCAGTTTTTCCATCAGCATGCTGAGCTTTTTACACTTTTTATAATGCTTTTTCAGGCTACAAATTACACAGATTTTCGGGGATGATTTAATCAACTAATCATCGTTATAAGTGTAATTGCTTACGAATTATCCCCTGTTATTTTCAGCCTGAACAACGAAGTCTCGAGGTACGCAATTCCGGATAAAAGATCAATCTGTGCTAAGTTGCGTAATCCTTGGCAGAAAGTTTTTTTTCAATCATTGTACTCCATTCTTTGCTCCCGATTGTCTTTATAGTAACGATTGCCCTTATCTTTTACCTGGCGACGATAATTAAATCACGTAATGCTCAGCAGAGAAAAATTTACAATGCTTCTTGCAAAATATGCCTCAGATATTTTGTCAACTGAAGAAAGAAATGAATTATTTGATTGTATAACCTCGGGTGTATATGAGGATGTATTATTACAACACATTGAACAGAATCTTAGAAATAAAAACATGGAAGGTTCTGACCTTCTGCCTCAAAGGTCTGCCGGCATACTCCATAAAATCCTTTCTTCTGAAAAACAAAACTCCCTATTGATACCCAAAAGATCAAAGTTGAAAATGATTTATTGGGCTGGTGCGGCCGCTATTATTATAGGTATTATATTTTCGCTTTTCTTAATAAAAAACGCTGAAAAGAAGGATAATTTTTCAGCATTAGCTTTTACAAAAAATATTGATGAAAGGGCAAATACGACGGCGCAGCCTTTAAAAATAAAGATGGAAGATGGGAGCTTTATCACATTGCAACCCGGCTCTGCTATACGTTATGCGACACATTTTCTCCCTGACAAAAGAGAAGTTTTTCTTGAAGGTGAAGCTTTTTTTGAAGTAAGTAAAAATGCAAGCCGCCCTTTCTTTGTATATAGTAAGAATCTTGTAACACGTGTATTAGGTACGAGCTTTACTATTAAAGCAAACAGGAAGAACTCACAGGTCGAAGTTGCCGTAAGGTCAGGCAGGGTGGAAGTTTACGAAAATAAATCGTCGGAAAAAGATAACGATGCAAAAACGAAAGGAGGCGTAATTCTTTTACCCAATCAAAAAGTAATTTATAACCAGGCGACAAGCATATTTGTTCCTTCATTAGTAGATGACCCTTCACCTGTTGTAAAAGATTCGGTAGATAAAAAAACACCTGTTGAAAGTTTTGTATTCGAAGATGCCTCTCTTAAGAAAGTGCTTGCATCCCTTGAAAAAACTTTTGAAATTGATATGGTCGTTGAAAATGAAAATCTCTACAACTGCCTGTTTACGGGGGATGTAAGCCAGCAAGACCTTTATACAAAACTCAATATTATTTGCCAGGCCATACAGGCCTCTTATGAAATAAAGGAAACAAAGATCTTAATTAAGGGACCAGGCTGTAATTAAAAATGAATTTTAATAATCAAAACATTTTGCTATGACATAAAAAAATAAAAAAAACCTGGATTAAAAAAAGCCGGCAACGTGAAGCATTGCCAGCTTTGTAACAGAACCTTATTCAGGAACAATTTTGTCCGGATTATTTTACCAAACGAACAAAACCTTTTAAAATTATGAAAAAAAAGCAATTCGTTGCTGCAATACTGCTAGTGATGAAAATAACCATCGTACAATTAACACTTGCCTTCATTTTTACTTTCTCCCTGTATGCTAAAAAATCATCGGGACAGGAAATTTTAGATAAAAAAGTTTCTTTGTCTGTTGAGAATATGGAAATAAAAAAAGTGATTTCCAAAGTGCAAAACCAAACAGGCGTGAAATTTATTTACAGCCCCAATACCATCAATGCCCGCCGTAAAATTTCTTTCAATGTAACAGACAAGACGCTTGGAATATTTATTGATGAAATAATCCGTCCGCTTTCTATTGATTATAAAATTGTGGATGGGCAGGTTCTATTATTTCCGCAAGCTAACAGCAACCAAACCAATACGGACAGCAGCGTTATATCGTCTAATCAAAACCTGCAAACAAATACTTTATTAATAAATGATAATATTGTAACGGGTACCGTAACCGATAATAACGGAAACCCTTTGGCCGGTGCAACCGTAGCGGTGAAATCCAACAGAAGTATTGTTACGGCTACTGATAATAGTGGTAAATTTAGATTGGATGTAGGCTCACCGTCTGCTGTACTTGTTATTACTTATACCGGATTTAAAACACAGGAAATTAATGTAACGGCAAATCAATCTGTTTCAATTATACTTGCCATTGCTGAAAATAGTTTGGATGCAGTAATTGTAACCGGCTATTCAAAGCAATCGAAAAAAGATGTCACCGGCGCTGTGTCCACCGTGTCTTCGGATGTAATTGCAAAAACGCCTGTGACCGATGTGGGCTCGGTATTGCAGGGGCGTGTGGCCGGGGTAAGTGTTGATGACCAAGGTGGCCCTGGCGAAACAGCTATTGTGCGCATAAGAGGTTTTGGCACTAACGGTAATAATGACCCGCTTTATGTGATAGATGGAGTTCAAATACGTGGAGGCAGCAATTTGATAAATCCAAATGATATCGAAACAATTACCGTTTTAAAAGACCCATCTACTACATCATTATATGGCGCCCAGGGTGGCAACGGTGTAATAGTTATCACTACCAAAACGGGTAAGCGTGGTACGGCCCCCAAACTGGAATACAGCGCTTACGGCTCATGGGAAACTCCTACTACTTATCCAAAAAGTTTAAGCCCGCAGGAATATGCGGATGCTTACTGGAATTATTTAAAAAATTCTAATCTGCCATTAACTGACCAGTATTATGGAAGTGGCGCCACACCTGTACTTCCCGATTATATTATAGAACGAAATTCGGGTGTTCCCATCGTAGCCGCAGAAGGCAGCCCGGAAGCGAATCCTGCTTTATATAATCTGAATAATTATAGAATTCTTAAAACAAATAAATCTGGTACCGATTGGTTTCGCTCTTTAATACAACAAAGCTTTACTAACAATCACCAGTTAACCATAAGTGGTGCTACTGATAAAAGTAATTATTCATTAGGCTTGGGTTATTTAGATAACCAGGGCACATTATTGGCAACATATTTCAGGAGGTATTCCATTAGAGTGAATACAGAATTCAAGCCAACAAAGTGGCTAAGAGTGGGAGAAAATTTAGAGTTTTCTTATACACAAGGCGCCGGAACAGATAACCACAATCCACAAGGCACCTTAGCTGATCTTTACCAGCGAAGTACCTTAATACCCATATATGATATTGCAGGAAATTACTCCGGGCCAAAAGGTATTACAGACACAAAATCATTACACGCCGGTGGCAACAACCCGGTGCTTGGGCAAACTAACGGTCGAAGTAACAGTGGCGGTTATAATGCAGGGTTGATAGGGTCTGCATTTATTGGCATAGAGCCCATAAAGGGATTGATTTTTGAAAGCAGGGTGGGCGCACAGTTTTATCCATATAGTTATCGTTTTTTCTTAGATACTTTTCCGCAAAATGTTTTTTCTGCGCCATATAATCAATTTACTGAAGGCGGCGGATACAGCAGCGATTTAAGATGGACTAATAAACTTTCTTACGATTTTCGTATTGGAGTCTTGCATAAGATAAGCGCTTTTGCAGCGTACGAGTCAGATAAAAATCTTTCAAGATTTAATAGTGGCACCACACCCAACTTACCTTACACAACTACCGGCTATCTCAATTTAAACAATGGTGTTCCCACACTCAATGGCGGTCCTTATAATACGGTGAGTGGCGGCAGCGATAACGAAACAAGCACATCAGTATTTGGTAATATAAATTATACACTGGCAGATAAATATCTTTTGAGCTTTGTTGCCCGAAGGGACGGCTCTTCAAAATTTGGCCCTTTGAACCGGTACGGAAACTTTTTTTCATACAGCGGCGGGTGGCGGGTTTCAAAAGAAAATTTTATGCAAAATATAAGTTGGATTAATGATTTTAAATTACGGGCAGCTTATGGTGAAAATGGTAACAATGCTATTCCATCTGGTTTGTACCAGGATAATTATACCACGAGCGGATATGTTAACTACAGCAGCTATGATTTAAATGGCACCAATAATTCCACCTTTATAGGCGCAGGTTTATTTCAACTGGGAAATCCTTACATCCATTGGGAAACAAATAAAACAACCAACTTAGGATTTGATGCAACGCTGTTCGATAATCATTTCAATGTTTCTTTTAGTTGGTTTGATAGAAAGACCAAAGACCTTCTTGCAGTGCCGCCAATAACAGGTTTAAGAGGCGACGCTCTTGCGCCTTTTGAAAATATTATGCAATTTTCCAATAAAGGGATTGAGTTGGAATTAGGCTACAATAATAAAATAGGAGACTTTTCTTACGAAGCTAATTTTAATATCGCCACCTACCGCAACAATGTTGACTACATAAGCAGGGACAGCACGGCACACCTTGATGGCAACTCTTATGCACCCACACATTTTTCTCTTACACGAAGCCAGGTAGGCATGCCTGTTTCCAGCTTTTTCGGATTTGTGCAGGAAGGTATATTTCAGTCTGCCGATGATTATACAAAGTATGGAGTGACGCACAATGGCCTCACCGCCGCAACAGCAGCAGGTCATTTTAAATTTAAGGACATCAATAATGATGGTAAAATAAATGACGATGACCGCACCTTTATCGGAAATCCACATCCTAAATTCAGTTACGGCTTCAATCTAAATTTGTATTATAAAAACTTTGACCTGAGTATTTTCTTCCAGGGAGTTTATGGAAATAAAATATTTAATTACTGGCGTGCCTATACAGTATTTCCTGGCGCACAGGGCTCAGGAGCTGATGATACCTGGAGTTCAACCAACACAAGCTCCAAACTACCAATATGGAATAACACAACTTCCGACGACATAAAGCCTTCCAGTTTTTTTGTAGAAGACGGCTCCTACCTGCGATTAAAAAATTTGCAAATCGGTTATACATTTCCAGCAAACAAAGCTTTCAATAAAATAAGATTTTATGTGCAGGGGTATAACCTCGCAACGTTCACAAAATATTCCGGCATAGATCCGGAGATAAGCACGGGCAGCGCCACCAACATCGGCGTTGATTTTGGAGGCAACTATCCCATTTCAAGGAAAATTATTATTGGTATCAATGTAGGATTATAAAATTTTTAAAGTTTATACAATGAAAAAATTATTAATAATATCCGGGCTCTTTACTTTGATAAGTACAGGGTGTAAAAAAAGTTTTCTTGATGTGGCCAACACATCCGGAATTACTTTAGGAGAATTAAAAAATAAAGCCGGCGTCCAACAATTGCTTGTTGCGGCCTACCACGATGTTACCGGGCTCACCGCCAAATCAAGCTGGTGGAGCACTTCCGGTACTAACTGGATATATGGCGACATTACTTCGGGAGATGCATACAGAGGTGGCAGTAATGATGGCTCAGATGCGGTAACCATTGAGCACTTTTTAGCACAGTCTTCCACTGCCCATCTTGCTGATAAGTGGCGTACAGTATATGATGGCGTTTCGCGTTGCAATAAAGTGATACGTGCCGCCAATGCAGCCCCCGATATGACGGCAGATGAAAAGACGAAGGCGATTGCGGAGGCAAGATTCTTGAGAGGCCATTTTCATTTTGAAGCAAAAAAAATGTGGAACAATGTACCGTACATTGATGAAATAACTGATTCACTTTATGAAATAACAAAAGATTTAAAAGTTTCAAACGATGTAGATATTTGGCCAAATATAGAAGCGGATTTTCAGTTCGCATTCGACAATATGCCTGCAGTTCAAAAATATAAAGGCCAGGCTAATAAATGGGCTGCCGCCTGCTACCTTGCAAAGGCCTATATGTTTGAGAAAAAGTTTGCTGAAGCCAAAGCATTATTAAATAATATTATTCCTGCTGCTTACGGCGGCAATGGTAATGGAGTAAATGCACAAGGCAAACCTTATACATTAATGGCAAATTTTGATGACAACTTTAATCCCGAATTAGAAAACAGTCCCGAGCATATTTTTCAAATTGAATTTTCAGCTAATGATGGCTCTAATGCCGGTGATGCCAACCTCGGTGAATCGGGCAATACGCCTACTTTCTATCCCTTAACGAGTTTTTATGTAAGCTGGAAACAGCCATCATTTAATTTGGTAAATGCATTTAAAACTGATGCAAGCGGATTACCTATGCTGGATAATTTTAACGATGATAATATGACGAACGATGAAGACTACAAAGGATATGATTATTACAATACTTACCAGGAGACCGTTGACCCAAGACTTGACTGGACGGTGGGCAGACGCGGCGTTCCTTACCTCGACTGGACAACGCCGTCTTATTACAGTGGCTATGGAAGTAACCCCGGAAGCGATCCTGATTATGGCTGGATAACCGACCGCACTTTTGGCGGTCCTTATATTCCGGTAAAAAATAATTTCAGGTATGCCAATGGGGATTTTGCAAAATACAGTGATAATTATGCGCAGTATTATTTGCTCACAAGTGCTGTAAATGTTAGCATCATCCGCTTTGCCGATGTATTGCTCTGGGCGGCAGAATGTGAAGTGGAAGTGGGTAGTTTGGAGAGGGCAAGGGAATTGGTAAATTATGTGCGTGCCCGAGCAAGGGATGGGCGTTATGTAGAAGTAGTGTACGATGATATTGGCGGTTATGCGGCTTCAGCAAATTACTATGTAGATACTTATAATACTATGTGGAGCGACCAAAATGTAGCCCGTAAAGCCGTTCGCTTTGAAAGAAGATTAGAACTGGCATTAGAAGGCCACCGCTTTTTTGATTTAGTGCGTTGGGGAATCGCTGCTGATTATATCACTAAATATTTACAGGAAGAAAAAGATAGGTTGCCTGCCGGCCTTACCGGTGTAAGTTTCACCGCAGGCAAAAATGAATATTTTCCTATACCACAAAATGAGATTGATTTAAATTCTAAAATAAAACAGAACCCCGGTTATTAAATTTTTCTCATAGCAGGGTTCAAATTAAACAGAGGCAGTAAACACGTAGTTTGTTTACTGCACTGTTTCTCTTTCTTTATGTTATGCAAATACAAAAAATCATCCTGTCATTTTTTTTAGCACTAATAATTAATGCTGTTCAATCTCAATCTTCAAAAGTTTTTTTTACTTCCAAAGAAATTACCCGGGTTGCTGTTAATGCAAATTATTATTACCGCTTTGCTGCATCAGATTCCAATGGAAATGCCATCTCCTATTCTGTAAAAAAATTACCTGAATGGCTTCAATATAAATCTGATGATTATTCCATTTCAGGCAGAGCCATAAAATCTGGGCAGTTTCCAATAGACATAATAGCTTATACAAAAACTGATACGACACTTCAGCAATTCATGCTAACAGTTTATACTAAGCAAACGAAAAATATTTTATGTCTTGGTAATTCTATTACGAATGGTGTAGATACTTTTAACAGCTATCGCCGGAATTTATGGCAAATGCTGCATACAGCAGATTATAACTTTGATTTCATCGGCTCGTGGAGTAAGCATAGCAAAGGCAAAGTCCCCATTCCTGATTTTGATATGGATCACGAAGGCCACTCCGGCTGGACGTTTGAAAATATACTAAAGCCGCCTTCATGGGACAGCGCAAGAGGTAATCTGCACCAATGGATAAATGAATATTCCCCTGATATTGTTTTAATAGAGTTGGGAACAAATGACGTTTTTCAGTGCCGTACACCAAAAGAAATGTTTGGTAATTTAAATGTAATTCTTGCTTTACTTCGTGAAAAAAATAAATATGTAAAAATTTTCCTTGCACAGATTCCGCCATTCGGGGCACAATGGAGCGATAAAAAATTATGCGGTAGCGATACTGCTTATTCCGATGCAATTATTAATTTAAACAAACAAATTGCTTTGTACGCACGTGAGCACTCCACAGCGAAGTCACCAGTAAAAAGTGTTGACCAATATTCGGGTATTGATCCTGCAAAAGATATGTTTGATGATATTCATCCAAATACAAACGGAGAAAAAATTATGGCGGACAGATGGTTTGAGGCGATAAAAGGAGATTTGAAAAAATTGTAAGAACTATGCTCTGTTCATTTATTTTTATTAAACGATAATATGTATTCTGCAAAAAAATATTTATCAGAAATAAGAGTATTCTCTCTCATTTTATTCGCTATCTTTTTTAGTGCAGAGAAGACTTATGCAGAGCCGCCAGTGGTTGCGAAGGCCTACTACATAAATAATAAAGGC
>JBBSBD010000087.1:0-22467 GCA_038251675.1 Chitinophagales bacterium
ATCTATTGGCTTTGCAGCCTCCAGCGTCGCAAACTTTGGCTTCTGCCGTACTTCATATTCAAAAGATGATAAATTTAATGTCCTTATTTCTTTCTCCCCTTTAGGGGTTGGGGGCATTTTCTTAAAAAATCCCTGCCCTGTCTTATCACCAAGCCATTTATTGTCAACAATCTTTTGAAGCCATGCAGGGATAGTAAAAGTTTCTTTCGCTTCATCATCCGGGCAATTGTCTTTTACACCTGTTGCCACTTTTACCAGCGTATCAATACCTACTACATCTGCTGTTCGGAATGTTGCAGATTTCGGGCGCCCGATCACCGGGCCTGTGAGCGCCTCTACTTCATCAATGCCAAGGCCTAATTTTTCCATAATGTGAAAGATGGACATGATGCTAAATACACCTACGCGGTTTGCAATGAATGCCGGAGTGTCCTTACAAAGCACGGTTGTTTTGCCAAGGTATAAGTCACCATAGTGCATTAAAAAATCAACTACGCTTTCGTCGGTGAATGAAGTTGGGATAATTTCCAACAGCCGCAGATATCTTGGAGGATTAAAAAAGTGTGTACCACAAAAATGTTTTTTAAAATCATCGCTCCTTCCTTCGATCATCATGTGAATAGGAATGCCTGAAGTGTTGGATGTAATCAATGTTCCGGGCTTGCGGTATTTTTCTACTTCATCAAAAATCAGTTTTTTAATATCAAGCCTTTCCACTACTACTTCAATGATCCAATCGCATCCCGCAATATCTTTCATGTTATCTTCAAAATTACCGGTCGTGATATTTTTAACTATGTCCTTTGTAAAAAGGGGAGAGGGGTTTGATTTAACTGCTGCGGCCAAAGCTTCATTTACAATCCGGTTTTTTACAACTGGCTTGTCAAGCGTCAAACCTTTTTTCGATTCTGCTTCAGTTAGTTCCTTTGGCGGAATATCAAGCAATAAAACCTGTACGCCAATACCTGCAAAGTGACAAGCTATCCGGCTTCCCATCACACCGCTTCCCAAAACAGCTACTTTATTAATATTTCTTTTTTGCATATCGTATTAGCTAGTTAAACAACTATTTATAAAATTCGAAATTACATTTTTACACATTAAGCGAAAGAAAATAAATAATCTATACAATTAATTTCCTGTGTAAAGTATAATTTTCACATGCTCTTCTTTTTGTAAAGAACGATTAAAGATAAATGAAACTACGCTGAGGTTGCTTTTGTCAGCCCATGTAAGAATGGGATAGTTTGGAAAATATTTTTTAAGAAAAGGATATTGAAAATAATATCCCGATAAGGCACTCACTGGATAGCGTTCCAGGTTGTTGGAAATACTATCTGCTATTCGATTTAGTTCATTTTCTTTTAATAAATAAGGATTGAAAAAAGGTGTATAGTAGCTCGTGTAAAATTCCTTATCACAAAAAGCAGGCAGGTATTGAATGTTAGTTGATTCAATCAGCATCTTATTCTGCAGGTTATATTTTTTCCGAATTGTAATACAAGCATTCAGTGCCTTTTCATGATTTGCATCATTAAGGTTTTTAAAATCAAACCAAATGGATGCCGATAGATTTCTGTTCTTATAAATATCGAGAAGCTCGTCAATTTTTATAGTTGATATTCCGGAAGAGTCATGATATACGTAAAAAGAATTGATGGAACTATCGAAATAGACATCCACTTCAAAGCCGGCAATAGTTGCAGGTAGTTTGTTCATCGCATCTGCGGAGTCTATAGCCTTTCGCCAAATTTTAGAATTAATAACCAGTCGTTGGTCGCAATGTGGGAAATCGGCAGGAGCACGATTTTTTATAAATGAATCCGGAATCAGTACCCGTACCATTCCTTTATGTAACAAAATATCAGTGCCGAGGATAATAATAATAACAAGCGCTCCTAAAAAGAATCTATTTTTATAATAATGCTTACTTTTCAAGAGGTTACTTTAATTAAAAACTTGAGTATTGAATCCCGTTAAACCACGAATGCATTTTAATTTTTTAAGATTTAAACCTGCATTTACATTTTTATTAAAACTACTTATTTTACTCAGCCTGCTAAAATGTATCTTCTTTTTTTACAACCTCCATTCAGGGCAAGGCTGGCAGGTAACCGGTTTCTCAAACGCTATACTGCTTATCTGCTGGTCTGTTTTCTATGACATTTTTATTATTTCAATACTTGCCGTTCCGCTTACTATTTTGTTTTTTCTGTTCAAAAATAAAACTACGATTCTTAAAATCACAGGCATCATTTTTAGTGCTTTGCTTTCTCTTATGGTATTGCTAAACGCCATTGATATTTTTTATTTTCCATTCAAATTGCAACGGGCAGATGCAGAATTACTCTATGTACTTCGCAATCCTTTTAATGAAGTGAACCTAACTTATTTTTTGACTGCAGCATTAATAGTTATAACATTTATCCTCCTTGGATTATTGTTTTATTCATGGATTTCGCTCTTTAATAAATCAAACAGGTTCAGGCATTCAGAAGTGACATCAATGTTATTTTTTGTGAGTATTTGTTTTGTATCTTTTATCAGTGGCCCAAAGAAACTGTTGCCAACCTACCCCTTAGTGAACTTAAGCTACAACCAACTTCCTTTGGTTCAAAACTCTTTTCACCAGTTTGTATATTCACTTTTCAGGAAAAATGAGTCTTTGATTTTTAGTGAAGATTATATCCGTAATCTCCCTGGCTCTACCCGGTTAAATATCCTAAAAAAGAATGGAGCAAATGTGATGAACGACAATGATCCCACAAAAAGAAATATCGTGCTCTTCATAATGGAAAGTGTTCCTTATGATTTTTTTGATAGCACTTCAAGGTACAAAGTGAAGATGCCCTTTCTTGACAGCCTGGTTACGAAAAGCACTTTTTTTACCCACAGCTTTAGCTATTCTTATAATTCAAATAAGGGAATTACGGCGATCCTTGCCGGCACACCTACACTTACTGAGATACCTTTATATCATTCGGCTTATACTTCTATTCCAATGACGCATGTGGGTTCTGTTTTACAAAGCGAAGGATATAAATCCGCGTTCTTTATCGGCGACAATTACGATGACTTTGGATTTGCCAAATGTGTAAACTGGCTGGGAATACAGCGATATTACTCGATGGAAGATGTTCCCGGTTACCAGCACATGGAAAAACATACTATGGGGTTACACGACGAATTTGTTTTGCACTTTATGAGTAATAAAGTTGATGAACTGCCTCAGCCATTTTTTGTAACTGATTTCAATATTTCCACTCACTTCCCAGGTAACGTTCCTTCAACTTTTAAAGAGAAATATCCAGCGATCAATATAACAGCGCGTATGAAAACGATGAGTTATTATAGCGAGTGTTTATCAGAATTTTTTAAGAAAGCTGCGAAGCAACCGTGGTATAAAAACACGGTCTTTATTTTTTGTTCAGACCATTGGATGTATCCTGATTTTAATGATTCGAAAAATGATGTTGAAAAGAATTTTCGCATCGCGACATTTATTTTCGATCCCCAAAAAAATGAACAACAAATAATTAACACTCCTGTAAGCCAGCTTGATATAATGAATACGGTTTTACACATCAGTAATTATAAAAAGGAATTTATAAGCTACGGAGAAGATCTTTTGCAAATGCCCGCAGATTCAAACAGGGTAGTTTTTGCAAAAGCTAATGATATTCTTTACCAGGCATTTGACAGCAGCTATGTCCTTGGCTTCAATGTAGTACAAGGGAAGTCCGAGTTTTGCTACAATTATATTAAGGACCCAGCAAGGCAAAATAATTTGACAAAATCAGTGGGCGATGAAAATGTACGAAGCTTGGTGCAAAAGATGAAAGCGTTTTTGCATACCGGTTATATGCAGTATGAGAATAAAATCTCCTCCATAAAATGAGAAAGGGCATCACGGTACTAGTGAAGCCCTTGAATTTTGTAAAACCTGTTATGCCATGCCATAGCATTTACGATATTACTGTCAGTAAGAATACCATTATATGTTTTCAGGTTGGCGAACTGCGCTCCATATTCATCCAGGAATCCAGTGGGTACCTGGCTTTTATCAACATGCAGAAAGATATTGTCTAAAGTTGTCCTTAAAGAATCTACCTGTGCTTGCGCACCGAAATTTATGCCGCACAAAAATATCATGCAAGCAAATGCTATTTTATAAAATTGTCGTTTCATTTTGATAAGTTTTGGAATTTAAAAATTAATATTTTACATCAAACCTGCCTTCTGTAGCCTCTATAAGTCCGCATTCGACAGTTGAAATCTTAAAAGAAAAGGTTCCCGAAATAATTCTGTTATTGGTGTCAAATTTAGAAATAGCCAATACTCCGGAAACAATAGTAGGCGTGGGGGGATCGTATGTATTAAATGAACATGAACTTGAAGTGGCTGAATAAAATACTGAATATTTACTTTGAAAAGACAATTGGTAATTCCCAACTGTATTTATTGTATCCCCATGAATCGATATTCTAACATAATTAGAAGCGTCTATAATTCTTTCAGCCGTGATTCGTAAAGAACCCATTCCATAGGTGGGATCATACTGAACTGATAGGACATTGTCTAATATCCCCCCCCTGGAGTAAACGCTACTCCATTCAGCAAGCATCCGAATGTATTAGCACCGGTTTGTGTAATTGGGGGCAGCTTTTCTAATTCTGTTTTTGGCGGCGGGTGGTGTTTTTTACATTGTGCAAAGCTAAATGTGAGTAATACTGCTGCGCATAAAGGCCATAATTTTTTGTTTCTCATGGTTACATATTTTAAGAATGAAATAGATGGATAAATTAGTACCTATTTTGCTATTTTCTTATTAAAGCTACGACTAACAAGGATCAAAAAACGAGTACAAATACCAATAATCTTTATTCGAAAAGCTTACTCCTGCCAGAGAATTCTTACCAATGGTGAACATTACAGGAGCGGAAAAAAAATTTAAGCTATCAGTCACACCTAAAATAAATTGTGTTTTGTCAGAGGAGGAAATTGTTCTATAGGCAGCGATACCGAGTATTCCATTATTAAAATTTGGATCATAGTCGATACTCAAATTGCCAGTTCCACTAAATCCTTGCGGTGTCCATGGTTGCCTATTCAATAAAAAGCCCAGCGTATTCTTACTTTCCTGAGTTGCAGGAGGTAAGCCATCACTATCCATTTTTTCATTGTTGCATTTTGCAAAAGAAAAGAGAGAAATAATAAGGATTAAAATAATTGTTTTTTTCATAAAGGGTGTTTTGCTATCAATTTGGAGAACAAAATTGTGAACCAGAGATTATATGATATCACGTAATTATTTAATCTTATTGCATAAGCATTTCAAATTCATGCAAACAATTTAAAAGAAATCATGAATATTAAAGAGGAGGGCAGGGCTGCACTCTCTTAGCAACTGTGTAGGGGTGGATAATTTCATATAAATAATTAAGTTCTCGTAAGGTAATGCAGGCACTGTGAAGGATGCTGAGGGGCAGGTTCGTGTATCAAATTTGAGAATCCTGTGCAAAGGTCGAAATTAACTTACTCCACTTCCATTATCAATCACCACATCCGGCTTAATAAAATACAATTTCCCTTCTTTATCCCCGGCCATTAAGATCATGCCATTGCTTTCAATGCCACGCATTTTTCGCGGGGCAAGATTGGCAACCACCACCACTTGTTTTTGTATAATTTCTTCCGGTGAAAAATGTTCGGCAATACCGGAAAGGATAGTTCGTGTTTCGAAGCCCATATCTATCTGAAGCTTCAAAAGCTTATCTGCTTTTTCAACTTTTTCAGCAGAAATAATAGTCCCGACTTTGAGATCAATTTTTGCGAAATCGTCAAATACTATTTGAGGTTTTAAAGGTTGCTTATCAACACTTCCGGCATCAGTCTTCTGATCCATTGTTTCTATTACATCCATATTTTTCTTTGATGAATTTTTATTTTCTTTTTCAGCAATAACTGCTTCTTCATTTGCCTTTGTATTCTGTACGCTGCTGTTATGTAATTTTTGTATTTGCGCAGCAATCTCTGCATCTTCAATTTTTCGGAAAAGTAATTCAGGCGCTCTCAAACTGTAGCCCACGCTGAGTAATTTCATGCTTCCACCATTTTTCCATTCAAGCATTTTATCAACCACCTTCATCATATAAATCATCTTCTTTGCGGTAAAAGGCAAAAACGGATTTATGAAAACCGTAAGGTTTGCGCAAAGCTGTAAACAAATGTGAAGGCAATTATCAATTTTATTTTGAGCATCTGTTGTTGTTTGCCCATCGCCTGTTGTCTGCTTTGCAAGTATCCACGGCTGCTTGTCCTGCATGTACTTATTTCCCTTGCGTGCAAGATCAATTACCTCAAATAAAGCATCTCTGAATTTAAACTGATCGAGCAGATTTTCAATTTTCAATTTTGTGTTTGAAATTTCCTGTACTAATTGCTTATCTGCATCATCTATAACTTCGTTATGCAATGGAGGAACTTTGCCTTTGCAAAGCTTATGCATCAACACAAAAGTACGGTTGACAAAATTTCCAAAGATGGCCACCAACTCACTGTTATTCCTGTCCTGGAAATCTTTCCAGGTAAAATCATTGTCTTTGGTTTCAGGCGCATTTGCACAAAGTACATACCTCAATACATCCTGCTGATCCGGAAAATCTTTTACATATTCATCAACCCACACTGCCCAGTTGCGGCTCGTGGAAACTTTCTGCCCTTCAATATTCAGGAATTCATTTGCAGGCACATTATCGGGTAAGATGAAGTTGCCATGAGCTTTGAGCATCGCAGGAAAAATAATACAATGAAAAACAATGTTGTCTTTCCCAATAAAATGAATCAATCTTGTCTCTTCGTCACACCAGTAATCTTCCCAATTATCCAGCAATTCTTTTGTTGCAGAAATGTAACCAATTGGCGCATCAAACCATACATAAAGCACTTTGCCTTCGGCGCCTTCTATCGGAACTTTTATGCCCCAGTTACTATCGCGGGTCATTGCCCGTGGCTGCAGCCCTTTGTCCAGCCAGCTTTTGCATTGGCCGTACACATTATTTTTCCACTCTTTATGATCTTCGAGTATATATTGCCGTAAGAACTTCTCGTAATTCTGTAAAGGAAAATACCAATGTGTTGTTTTCTTTTTTACCGGCACCGCCTCACTTAAAGTGCTTTTTGGATTTATCAACATTTCCGGGCTAAGAGAAGATCCACAATTTTCACATTGGTCACCATAAGCACTTGGATAGCCGCAAACAGGACATGTACCGGTGATATATCTGTCAGCTAAAAAAGTCTTTTTCTCTTCATCATAATATTGTTCTGTCTCTCTTTCTTCAAACAATCCCTTTTCATATAGATTTAGAAAAAAATCCGAAGCTGTTTTATGATGCACTGAGTTAGACGTGCGGGAATAAATATCAAAAGAGATGGCCATTTGCTCAAAACTCTTTTTAATGATCTCATGATATTTATCTACAACCTGCTGCGGTGTAATACCTTCTTTCATCGCTCTTATTGTGATAGGCACACCATGCTCATCACTTCCGCCTACAAACTTTACATCTTTGCCCTGCAGGCGCAGATAACGTGCATAAATATCGGCAGGCAAATAGCAACCTGCCAGGTGTCCAATGTGCAAGGGGCCATTGGCATAAGGCAATGCGGCAGTTAATAAATATCTTTTAAAATCTTTCATAATCCCAGGCCCATAAGGGAGCTTCTATTGTTTTAATGAATTCCCAAAAGCTGTTTTCTCCTTTAGGGCTGCAAAAATACCGCAATCGCATTCAATGCCCAAACAACAAAAACTCCCCGTTTAATGCCGGGGAGTTTTGTTGAAATCAGATTGTGCCTTATTTTTTCATTTCATCTATCTGAATTTTTGGAGATAGAAGGTTACTGTCTTTTTCAACAATGATATCATTGTTTAATGTGAAATCAGCTTTTTGCTTAATATCCATTGAGGAAGTCCCAGCCTTAATCGTATAAGTTCCGGCTTCAGCGACCCACGAAGCAATATTTGTCTCGAAAGATGCAAGGTCTCCGGGCTTTATTGTAAACGAGATTTTCTGCGTTTTGCCTGGCTGCAGCAATCCTGTTTTAGCAAAGGCCTTTAATTCTTCCGAAGGCTTATCCATTTTTTTTGCAGGAGCACTAATATACAATTGAACAACTTCTTTACCAGCCACCTTACTTGTATTAGTAACATCTATCGTAGCTTTTATTTCATTTTTGAAATTGGCCGAGCTCAATTTTAAATTATTTAAGGAAAAACTTGTATAGCTAAGCCCATAGCCAAATTCATAAGCGGGCTTTACATTAAATGTATTGTAATACCGGTAGCCAATATATATGCCTTCTTCATAAACAACCTCAGCCGGAATTGCTTTCATGCCCATCATACCGGTTGTTGCCTGGTCGGGGAACTCTTTACCAGGGAAATTTTTTGCAGAGGGAACATCATCGTATTTAACCGGGAAAGTAGTGGCCAACTTTCCTGACGGATTTACCGTACCGTTTAAAAGAGCTGTGATGGCATTACCTCCTTCCATGCCCGGTTGCCATGCAAGTAAAATGGCATCTGCATCATCTCTCCAACTTGTAACTTCAATTACTCCGCCGATGTTTAATACAACAATCACTTTTTTATTCTGTGCATGAAAAGCAGTTGCTACATTTTTAATAAGCATTTTTTCTGTCTCAGATAAATCAAAATCATTTTCTAATTTCCGGTCTCTTCCCTCACCTGCATTTCTGCCAATGGCAATTATTGCAACATCATCAGAAGATGCCGAAGTATTAATGAGATCGTTGGCGGCTTCATATTCTGCAGGAGGCGGCGTTGGATTCATAAACTCCTGGAAAAATCCTTTTTTGGGATGCTTAATTTTCTCTTCAGTAAGGTAGGATGTATATGTAATGTTTAAAGTTTTATTAACAGCATAGCCTGCATTTGATAATCCTTGCTCAAGGGATACGGTATAAGTTTTATTTACGTCTCCGCTGCCTGTGCCACCGGCAATAAGCTCGTAGCCATTGTTGCCGAATAAGGCTACGCTATGTATATTTTTTCCAAGTGGTAAAGCATTGGTTTTATTTTTCAAAAGAACCATTCCTTCTTCGGCGGCTGTCCTGGAAATTTTGGCATCCCCCTTAAGATCGGGCTTGTCAGAATATTTGTAATTTTTGGATGAGGGAGATTTAAAAACCAAATCCAAAACCCTCCCCGCATTTTCATCGAGGATAGTTTCTTTCAGCGTTCCGTCTTTTACAGCGTCAATTATTGCTTTTGTTTGTTGAGCCGTACCGGGCATCAAAAGATCATTGCCTGCTTTCATCTGTCCTACAGGATCTTTGCCGCCAAACCAATCGGTCATTACCAGCCCTTTGAAACCCCACTCTTTTCTCAGGATGCGTGTAAGCAAATCATAATCTTCTGAAGTATAAGTTCCATTAATTTTATTATAAGAACTCATGACAGTCCACGGATGAGATTTTTTTACAGCAATCTCAAATCCTCTTAAATAAATTTCTCTCAAAGCTCTTTCACTCACAATTGTGTTAATAGTATTGCGGTTTGTCTCTTCATTATTTGCCGCAAAATGTTTTATAGAAGTACCCACTCCATTTGATTGAATCCCGTTAACCATCGCCGCGGTTATATTACCAGTCAGCAAAGGATCTTCCGAATAATATTCAAAATTTCTTCCGCCCAATGGATTGCGGTGAATGTTTAATGCAGGCGCAAGCAATACATCAATACCATAATCGTGCACCTCGCTCCCAAAAGCTACTCCAACCTTTTTTACCAATGCAGTATCCCATGTTGAAGCGAGTAAGGTGGCGACAGGCCATGCTGTTGCATAATAAGTTTTGGAATTGTTGCCTTTTCGAACAGAGTCAATCCTCACACCTGCAGGCCCGTCCGAAACAACAATAGAAGGAACGTTAAGTTTTGGAATGGCAAATGTTGTACCTGCAGCTCCAGGTACTTTATCCTGTGTTTGGCCGATTGTGGGGCCTTGCGGCGCGGCTCCGGGCAATTTGAAACCATTGCCAACCACAAGCTTCGCTTTTTCTTCGAGTGTCATTTTGCTGACAATATCTTTTGCCTTCATTGAAATAGTACTCTGCGCCGGAAGTTTAGAAGCTATCAACATTACAAGCAAATACGTAATAATTTTTTTCATTGATAATTAAATTTTATTTATTCATTGCGTTATGTTGACACAATGTAATATTTAATTTTTATTCTACGTACATTTAATTTTATTTACGTGATTTTTAAAATCTTGTAATGGATTATAAACGGGAAATAAAGGAACATTATATTAATGGACATGAGAGATACCTGCGCCACATTTCAGTCGATTGTGTCATATTTGGTTTTCATAAAAATGAATTGAAAGTTCTTTTGCTAAAGGCAAACTATGCGGGCATGTGGGCATTACCGGGAGGATTTATTCTGAAGGACGAGCACATGGATGAAGCTGCTAAAAGGATCCTGGAACAACGAACAGGTTTAACGGAAATTTACCTTCAACAGTTTCATGTATTTAGTGAGCCGGGCAGATCCACAAAAAGAGTCAATAAACAGTTTTTAAAAAATGTGGGAATTGAGGGTGAGGAGAGCTGGATGTTTGACAGGTTTATTACCGTTGGATATTCTGCGCTGGTAGATTTTACAAAGGCCCAGCCGGTTGCAGATATATTTTCGGATGCATGTGAATGGTTTGATATTCATAAAGTGCCGGAGATGATTTTGGATCATAATCTGATTTTAGATACGGCATTAAATAGTTTGCAGCTTCATTTGAACTACCAACCGGTAGGATATAATCTACTACCTGAAAAATTTACCATGCCGGAGTTGCTAAAACTTTACGAAACCATTTTAGGAAGAACGCTCGATCGTAGAAATTTTCAGCGTAAAATAATATCGACCGGAATACTTAAAAAACTAAATGAAACAAAAAAAGGTGTTGCCCATAAGGCTCCTTATTATTATAAATTTGATCTTCGTAAATATCAAAAAGCTTTAAAGGCGGGAATGGGTTTTTAGTTGTATGTTTTTAGAATTGAATACATGAATCGTAAAAATTTTCTTTCAGCAATTGTTCCTTTGTTGTCGGCTTCATCTTTAAAGACGAGTGTCGATATTACTGATTTTGATTCCGGCCACAAGATTCCAAAATATTTAAACAAGGGAGATGTTATTGGCATTACCTGCCCATCCGGTTTTATAACAATGGAAGACATTCAGCCTGCAGTTCAGAAAATGCAGGAATGGGGTTTTAGAATAAAAGTTGGTGATACCGTGGGCGCACGGGATTTCACCTTTGCCGGCAGCGACCAGGAAAGAGCAAAAGATTTCCAGGTTATGCTGGATGATCCATCCATAAACGCGATTATGCTGGGCCGTGGTGGCTATGGCGCTGTAAGAATAATAGATGATATTGATTTTAAAAAATTCTGTTCAAAGCCAAAATGGATCATAGGCTTTAGTGATGCAACTGTTATTCATTCTCATCTTAATAAAAATTTTGGCATCGCTTCTATTCATTCTAAAATGTGCAACAGCTTCCCTGCCGACTGGCAACTGGCGGAGCAGACACAAATTGATTCTATTGAGTCAATAAGGAAATGCCTGGCAGGAGAAAAGGTAAATTATCCTGTAACAGTAAATATCAACAACAAGGCGGGCTCGGGCGAAGGAATACTGGTGGGGGGAAATCTTTCTATTTTAGAAAACCTTGCCGGAACGAAGTCGGATATAGAGACTGAAAATAAGATTTTATTTCTTGAAGAAGTGGGTGAGTACCCTTACAATATCGATCGTATGCTTTGGAATTTAAAGCGCACGGGGAAATTCGACAGGTTGAACGGATTAATAATAGGTGGTTTCAAAAATAAACCTGATGACCCTGGCGAGGAATTTGGAGAAAACACTTACCAGATGGTTTTGGAAAAAGTGAAGGAATACAATTTCCCGGTATGCTTTGACTTTCCTGTGGGGCATCAGAAGGAGAACTACGCATTGAAATGTGGAGTTAAACACAAATTAGTGGTGTTAAAAGACTTGGTAATTCTCGAAGAAGATTAATAGTTTATTAGTTCATTAGGTAATTAGTCTATTTGGTAATTTGCGTCGTACAGTTTTTTTTTCAAAAAAATAATTTATGGAGTACACACTTGAAAAGTTAGAAGTTTACAACCTTTCAGAAAGCTTCTCTGACGAAATATGGGACATAGTAATTAAATGGGATTATTTTTTGAAAGATACAATTGGGAAACAATTAGTGAGAGCGGCAGATTCAATCTCTGCTAATATTGCTGAAGGTTATGGGCGTTATTTTTACAAGGAAAGCAAACAGTTTTATTTTTACTCACGAGGTTCTATACAGGAAACCAAAGCCTGGTTATCTAAATGTTTAAGAAGAAAATTAATAGCAGAGGAAATTTGCGAACGCCTGATCGAACTCTGTAAAAAAATATTATTAAAGCTAAATGCATTTATAAAATTTGTCAGAAATTCTCAAAAAAAAGTTGACCAATAAACCAATAAACTAATAAACCAACTTGACCACAATACCCCCATACTTAAAACCCGGCGATACCATTGGAATACTTTGCCCGGCCGGCTATATGCCGTACGAAAAAGCGTCCACAGCTATTGAAACTTTAAAAGAATGGGGCTTCAAGGTTGTAACGGGCAAGACATTGGGGAATCAATACAATTATTTTTCCGGGACTGATGAAGAGCGGCTTGCCGACCTGCAGCAGATGCTCGATGACGATCACATTAAAGCAATTTTGTGTGCAAGAGGTGGATATGGAATGGGAAGAATAATTGATGCCCTGAATTTTAAAAAATTTAAAAAGCATCCTAAATGGATTATTGGATTTAGTGATATTACTATTCTTCACAACCATCTTTATTCCAATTTTAAAATTGCTTCACTTCATGCACCAATGGCTGCGGCATTTAATGACGGCGAAAATAAAAATCCATACATACTAAGCCTGCACGATGCACTCATTGGAAGAAAAGCGACCTATAGTTCCCTGGGCCATGAGTACAATCAAAAAGGGAAAGCTATTGGTATTTTAGTTGGAGGTAACCTTTCTTTGATGGCCCATATTTGCGGTTCCCCGTCAGACGTAAATACTGAGAAGAAAATATTATTTATAGAAGATGTGGGTGAATATATTTATAATGTCGACCGAATGCTTTACCAGTTGAAACGCAGTGGGAAGTTGGATGATCTTGCCGGTCTTATCGTGGGTAAGTTTAGTGACATGAAAGACACGACCATTCCGTTTGGCCAATCCACTGAAGAGGTGATCTGCAACATTGTAAAAGATTTTAATTATCCAGTCTGCTTCGGCTTTCCGGTAAGTCACGATAAAGAAAACTACGCCCTTAAAACCGGGATAAAATATGAACTAACTGTTTCGGCTACGAGTGTACAGTTGGAGGAATTTTGAAAAAGTATATTTGCTGATGAATTTTACTACTATTCGTTTTTTAAAATCAACATTTATCCGCTTAAGGCTTCATGTTTTTTTTTCCTGGCTTACAGGCTTTTCACAACAGCTAATATGGATGACAAGGCTTTCAAAATGGGTAAGTGAGAACAGAAATATTTCATTCAACGATTTTCCTTCGAAATGGGATTATGCGAAACGTTATCTCCTGTATAAAAATGTGATTGAGACTGAGCAGCTATATCATGAAATAAATTATCTGGAATTTGAGGTGGCTGATGGGCATTCCTTCAATTGGTGGATGGAGGAGAATAAGAATGAGGGATCCCGTTTTCACGGATTTGATACTTTTACAGGATTGCCTGAAGACTTTGGACCATACAAAAAAGGAACTTTCAATACTGGCAATAATATTCCGTTAATTTCGGACAACCGGGGGCAATTTTATCAGGGTCTTTTTCAGCAAACATTATCGGTATTTCTAAAATCCTTTGATAACAAAAAGAGAACTGTGATTATGCTTGACGCGGATCTTTATACTGCGACCTTATTTGCCCTTACAAGCCTTGCGCCGTTTCTTAAAAAAGGGGATATCCTCTTTTTTGATGAGTTTGTAGTGCCTACTCATGAGTTCATGGCTTACCGGCATTTTGTTGATTCATATTATTTAAAACTTGAGCTTATTGGAGCGGCAAATAATTATTATTTCGTTGCCTTTAAGGTGGCGTAGAAGGAATGACATTGTTTCACTTAATGTCTAACAACGAATCCAGTTTTTCATGAAACAATGAAAAGTCATTTAGATTATTGTGCCCACCTTTGTCAATCGTAATAAATTCATCTCCACGCTTAAATTTTTTAGTAAGCTTATGACTGCTGCTGTAAGGGGTAATTCCATCCTCGTTTCCATGAAAGATCGTAACCGGGGCTTTTACTTCCTGTAAATACTCAAAGGTTGGCAATTTAAAATGCGCCATTGCCGATGTAGGATAGATAGGGGCATAATGGCTGAACAAATCGGGCATACTGTAATAGGGTGTTTCAAGTATCAGCCTTTTGCAATTTTTTTTTGACGCGAGCCTCGATGCAATGCCAGATCCTAATGATTTACCATAGATGATAATACTATTGTCATTAAATTTTGAACGGGCAAGTTTATACACTTCCGTTGCTTCCTTGTATAAATTTTCTTCGGAAAGCTTACCGGTTGTTTTGCCATAGCCAGGATAATCTATCATGAATACCTGGTAACCATTCCTGGTAAAATTTGCAGCATATTTCGCATACCAGTTGATGTTACCGCGGTTACCGTGAAAATATAGTACTACGCCTTTTGCCATTCCCTCCTTTGGAAAAAATTGAACCAGGTCGAGTGTATCCCTCGAATTCATAGGAATATTTATTTCATTAAATGGCACGTCAAACTTAAATACATAATCATGCGGTAAAGGATCGGGATGAAACATCAGTTTTTCCTGCAGGTAGTATAACGCGATACCAATAGAGCAATAAATTATGATCACTGCTTTGCTCCAGCCAATAATTTTTTTCCTGATTTTTTTCTTGCGGGTAATGTCGTTTTCAGCCATTCAAAAACTTATTTAATTTTTTAAAATATCCCTTATGAAATTATGGTATTCAGGAAAAGTGGGAAGGTTATTGTGACCTCCCCCGTGAATGCGCATAAGTGTTATTTTATGCGGATTTAATTGTTGCAATTGCTCGCTTTGTTTTATGGGAATTAGCCAGTCTTTTGTTCCATGCAGAATATAAGTATGGCAATTTACTTTGGTGATCCATTTGTGCGTGGTAATGTGGTATCGCAACACGTACTTCATGGGTAAAATAGGAATAAACCGTTGCACAGCTTTTCTAAAACTATAATAGGGAGCATCTAGTATCAAATACCGGGGTGAATTTTCGCTGGCCAGCTTCGCTGCGAAACCGCTTCCAAGGCTCCTCCCATAAACTATAATATGATTTTCCTGGTAGCGTGCCTTTAACTCGTCATACACAAATTGCATATCATCATACATTACCTGCTCTCCACGGGCTCCGGTACTTTTTCCAAAGCCCCGGAGATCTACGAGCACAACATCATACCCATACCTGTAGAAATCTTTTGCATACCTCGCCCATCCCTTAATACTACGGGTATTTCCATGAAAGTATAATATCAGGCCGTTTGGATTTTCTACAAAAAAGTGCAGGCCATTTATTCGCACACCTGGCTCAACATCAAAAAATAATTCTTTAAAAGGAACATCATATTTATACAGGAAATCCTGTTTAAGTTTCTCGGGTTTGAAAATTAATTTCTCCTGTATTAAATAAATAATAATGGTTACAATAGAATAACCGGCAATAATATAAATGATCGTGGGAGACACTTTTTTTTATTAATTGTCAATGGTCGATAGGGACAGGTCAATAGTCAATAGTCAATAGTCAATAGGCCAATAAGTCATTGACCTAATAACTCAATGACCCAATGACGAATAACCAAGAGATGAATGCTCGATAAAAGATGTTTATTCTTCATCAGGAAAAATACGGGTTAATTTTAACTGGCTTACCGGAGCTACTATTAATGGGAATTTTTCAACAGTTACATTGCTTTGCTCCAGGCCGAAACCTCTTTCTTCGCTTAAGCTCACTTCTTTTACCCAGAAGTGCATTTTCATTATAAGCTTTTCAAAGAAAGGTAATTCATTATCACGCGATAAAAACTTTTCCATTACTATAAACTGGAAATCGCCCACCACATTATTACGTTGTAAGCTTTCGTAACGGCTCGTAATATTTACTTCCCTGTTAGCAACCATCTCCTCCACCACATGTCGGAACATAAGATTGATGTGTGGCTCCATTCTAAAGCCTAAACGGAACTCGATTCGTATAACTTCATTGGGAATAATTACATCCACCGTGTATTCTGAAGTGAAGGGGTCATCCAATGTATCCACATGCACGAACCAGTAAATATCTGCACGCTTGGGCTTCCTGTTTAATATGGAATAAATTATTTTATGCTCTATTTCTTTGGGGTTGTTAGCGCTGGTTAAATATACAAGGTGCGTAGCATATTTGGGAATGGTGGAATCATTACTTAATTCCTGCAACATGGGAAGATATTTTTCCAGCCGCACAAATTCCACATACCTGTTTTTAATCTTTCGTGCCCTATACCATAGATACATAATGGAAAACATGAACAGCGCAATTAAGGTTGTAAAGTAACCTCCGTGTTTGAACTTTAGTAAAAGAGCAATCAGGAACGTGATTTCAATAATGCCATACACAATTAGAAAAACGTATATCCAGATTGCTTTTACCCGGTGAATAACCATATAATTCGCGTATAACACCGTGGTGGCCAGCATGGTTATTATGATGGCCAGTCCATAGGCGGCCTCCATGCGTGAGGAAGTTTGAAAATATAGAACCACTCCCACGCAACCACAAAATATCATGGTATTTATGGCAGGTATAAATAATTGGCCCCGTTCTTCTGATGGATATTTTATTTTAAGCTTCGGCCATAAATTAAGTCGCATCGCCTCGCTTATAAGTGTAAAAGATCCGGAGACCATTGCCTGGCTTGCGATGATGGCAGCGATTGTAGCAATGGCCACCCCTATAATAACAAACCACTGCGGCATAAGGTCAAAAAAGGCATTGATGTGAAGCTGCGATTTTACGGCATCGGTTATGGTTAAGCCACTACGATTGGCAAGTAAATAAGCCGCCTGGCCTATATAATTTAGCAGAAGGCAGGTCTTTACAAATATCCATGAAATACGTATGTTGCCGCGGCCGCAGTGCCCAAGGTCGCTGTATAAAGCCTCCGCCCCGGTAGTACACAAAAACACAGCGCCGAGCAGCCAGAAGCCTGCCGGGTACTCTGATAAAAAATGGATTGCGTAATATGGATTAAATGCTTTAAACACAGTAACGTCATCCATAATATGGGCGGCGCCAAGTACGGCAAGCATTGAAAACCAGATGAACATTATTGGCCCGAACATTTTGCCAATAGAGGCGGTGCCAAATTGTTGCATGAAGAAAAATAATACGATAATGATGAGTACTATCGCCATGATGCTGCTAGAAGAAATCGAATGTAGCACAGGTAGTTTTCGTAAGCCTTCAATAGCAGATGTGATTGATATGGGTGGCGTAATAATACCATCGGCCAGAAGAGCTGCGCCACCTATCATGGCCGGGTAAACGAGCCATTTGGATCTGCGCCTCACCAGTGCATACAACGCAAAAGTACCCCCCTCACCCCTGTTATCTGCACGCAATATCATTATCACGTACTTAAGTGTGGTTTGCATGGTAATGGTCCAGATGATGCAGGAAAGACTCCCTATAATTAGAGAATCTGAGATAAGTTTATCGTAAATAATAGCATTGAAAACGTACAGGGGCGATGTTCCGATGTCTCCATAAATAATTCCTAAAGCTATAAGTAAACCTGCTGGTGTTACAGAATTGAGATTTTTTCTCACGCCAAAAATTTAAAGGTATTTACAATGCATTTGCTATTATAGATTTTACAGGCACAGTAAAATACCAGCAAATGTAGAGTGAATAGTAATATTGACAAGTATATTTTGAACATGATGTGGAAAAACCAGGATAGGTAATCAGCGATCAGCTATTGAACAAGTAATATAATGTGTCTTTACACATCACTCGCCACCTTCCAAAACGTAACTAATTCATGTATTGTTTATTTTTATAAGAAACATGTTTTAATGACCAAAAGAAAAAGAATTTTTCGATGGGTTCTATTCGGGCTGATACTAATTATTGCCATTTCTGATGGCATCCGGTATCTGAGGCCGGACGGTAAAAAAGAGAAAATTGAAGTTGAAAAAAATGTTGTTACGACTACCGGGGCTAAAAAATTAATATTAGCATACAATGCATGGGGAGGAATCGTTCCTGGCTCAATAGACTTCTTACATAAAGTTTTTATTCCCTCTTCGTACCCCTGTAATTTATGCCGCCTCACTTATGGAATATTTATAATGAAAAAAGAATGGAAGTATTTTCTGGATTCCCTGCCTTATCAAAAGGTATTTCTTCATAAAGATGAAGTGAGAAAAAAATACGAGCCCGTTGATTTTCCTTTGCCGGCTATTTTATTAAGCGATAGTGCACATACAAAAGTATTGATGAGCGCTGCTGAAATTAATAGTGTGCATAGCCTTGATAGTTTAATTTTGATAGTGAAAAATAAGCTTGCGGAAAATTAAATCACTGGCAAAAAAAATACCTATTTGGGAAGATTAAAGCGAAATAATTTTCATGGTTCAACATGCACACCTGCATAAATTTCTGAGAGCAGAATTTTTTCATCAATCACTTTAATGTAAAGAAGGTCTTCGGGCGAATTGTATTCTTCCAGTTCCCAATGTCCGTTTTCATTTAGCCTGAATACCTCGATATGTATGCTTTCAGAATCTGTAAGTATGTATTCTTTCAAAGTTGGTATGTCCCGGTACAACTTAAACTTTTCACCACGGTCATAATTTTTTGTTGATTTGGAAAGCACTTCAATAATTATAGACGGATTTAAAACATTATAATCATCATTATTCAGCGTAATAATTTCTCCGCAAATAATTGAAATATCAGGATAGGTAAATAAAGTATTTGATGGAATATGGATACGTGTATCACTGCCATAAGGTTGACATTTTTTTCCTTTTAGTTTACTGAATAAATTACCCGATAAATTTTTAGTAATAGTATTATGCGGCACTTTTGCACCGGACATCGCAAATATCTCTCCCTTATAATATTCATGTTTTTCATGAGAAGCATTTTCCATTTCAAGGTAGTCTTGAATAGATATTTTTTCTTTGCTGTATGCAACAGCCGGCTCCCTTGTTTCCATCAGATAAAGATAAAAAAATTACGTGTGTAGTTAAGTTACAGCTTATGCTTTATTTGCGTGACATATAATAGTTGAAAGTATTTACACCTTTTATTTTCTGAAAAGAAACAAATTATGGATAAGCTATTTAAAATACTCTCCTAAAGTAGTTTTGAAATTAACTGGTTTGTCATTTAGTCACCTGTTCACCAGAAAATCTCATTTTAAATTACTGTAAATTATTCCTCAAAAAAAATCCTCTTCAAAAATCTTTTGAAGAGGATTGCCGGCATAGTGTAAATAGTACTATAAAGCGATTTGCCTTTCTGTAACCATTTTTCTTAAGTTTATAAGACCATACCGCATACGACCGAGAGCAGTGTTGATGCTGCAATCCGTAAGTTTTGCGATTTCTTTAAAACTAAGATCTGCATAATGCCGCATTACAATTACTTCTCTTTGATCTTCAGGAAGTAGATCAAGTAATTTTCTTACCCTGTCGTGGCTTTGAGATTGAATCATTTTTTCTTCCGCGCCTGCTTCAGCAAAATTGATCACTTCAAAGATGTCGCGATCATCGCTTGTTTTGATTGAAGGGCTGCGTTTGATTTTTCTAAAATGATCCACACATAAATTGTGTGCGATTCTCATAACCCATGGTAAAAATTTTCCCTCATCTGTATAGCGTCCTCCCTTAATTGTATCAATTACTTTAATAAAAGTGTCCTGAAAAATATCTTCGGCAAGATATTTGTCTTTAACTAATAAGTAAATCGATGTGTAAATTTTATCCTTGTAACGGCTTACAAGAATTGAGAGGGCATCAGAATCTCCATCAAGGTAAAGGTGGATTAATTTCTGGTCAGATAGAGTGTTCAAAGTTTTCATAAACTGTTTTGATTTTGGTTTAGGATATTGTGCAAGTCATTCCAATTGAAGAGAAATAAGAGGGGAAACTTTTTTGCGGAACGCAATTAAGGTTCTTCATGCTTCAGGACAATTGGAATACCGAAAATAGAACATTGGGAATAACTTCCAAATGTTTTCATAAAATTTTTTCGTAAAAGCGAAAAATCGAGTGGTAACACTCGATTTTTATTAGTAAAACTACGAATCGTTATTTTTGCTTTCCACAAATGAAAACTACGAAACGTATTCCACGCACTTCTTCAAAAAAAAATATAGCCGATAAGAACAATAATATTCTTATTAAAGGAGCAAGAGTTCACAATCTCAAAAATGTAACCGTAGAAATACCACGTAATAAATTTATTGTTGTTACAGGTGTTTCAGGCTCCGGAAAATCTTCATTAACTATTGATACATTATTTGCAGAAGGCCAGCGGCGATATGCTGAAAGCCTGAGTGCTTATGCCAGGCAATTCATGGCCCGTATGAATAAGCCTGATGTAGATTACATTAAAGGCCTTTGCCCTGCTATTGCCATCGAGCAGAAAGTGATATCACGTACTCCCAGATCTACGGTGGGAAGCATGACTGAAATTTATGATTATCTGCGCTTATTATTTGCACGGGTCGGCAAAACAATTTCACCGGTTTCAGGCAGAGAGGTAAAGAAAGATGATGTGCAGGATGTGGTAAAGGCAATTAAAAATTTAAAACAGGGAGATAAGGTTTTGTTACTTGTTACTTTTAAACAACACCAAAGCAGGAATATAAAAGAGGAATTAAATATCCTTATGCAAAAAGGATTTTCCAGGATTTATATGGATGGAGAAATAATAAGGATTGAAGATATCCAGGAGAAAAAGAATCTCTCTTCTTTGTTTACTCATAAAACTCCTTATGTACTTGTTGATCGTTTGCTGGTAAAAGACTTTGATGAAGATGATGATCATCGGATGTCGGACTCCGTAACCACCGCGTTCTACGAGGGCGAGGGTGAAGCTCTATTGGAAATAAATGGATCTGATACTTTACATTTCTCCAATAAATTTGAGCTTGACGGAATAAAATTTGAAGAGCCTGTTCCTAATTTATTTTCTTTCAATAATCCTTATGGCGCATGCCCTGTTTGCGGCGGCTTTTCGCTCGTGCTGGGTATTGATCCCGATCTCGTAATGCCCGACAAAAGACTGAGCGTTTATGAAAATGGGATTGCACCATGGCGGGGGGAGAAATTGGGTTTGTGGAAAGAGAATCTTATTCGCGTTGCCAGCCGGTTTGATTTCCCGGTGCATAAACCGATTATAGATCTTACAACAGCGCAATACAATTTGCTGTGGACAGGCAATGAATATTTCTCAGGTCTCGATGAATTTTTTAAAGAAGTAGAACAGAATTTATATAAAGTACAATACCGGGTTTTATTAAGCCGCTACAGGGGTCGCACCCTTTGCCCAGAGTGTAAAGGCTACCGGCTTCGAAAAGAAGCCTTATATGTAAAAGTTAACCATAGCAATATTGGCGAGCTTTGCGAGATGCCTGTCAAAGATCTTAAGAAATGGTTTGAAGACATTCAACTTTCTGACTATGACTTTACGGTAGCGAAACGTATTTTAATAGAAATAAATAATCGCCTGAGTACGCTTCTTGATGTTGGCCTTGGTTATCTCACATTAAACAGGCTTGCCAATTCTCTAAGCGGTGGAGAGAGCCAGCGCATACAGCTTACCCGTAGCCTGGGAAGTAATCTTACTAATTCACTATACATTTTAGATGAACCTTCTATTGGTTTGCATGCAAGAGATACAGAACGGCTTATTGTTGTTCTTAAAAACCTGCGTGACATGGGGAATACTGTTGTAGTAGTGGAGCATGATGAAAGCATGATGCGCCACGCGGATCATATAATTGATATGGGCCCGCTTGCAAGTCATCTCGGCGGAGAAGTTGTTGCAGAAGGTGATTACGATGAATTGATAAGTAACCCGGAAAGCCTGACTGGGAAATACCTGAAAGGTGAACTTGCGATTGAGCCACCTAAACACATACGTAAATGGAATCGTTCTATAACAGTGCAGGGTGCCCGCCAGAATAATTTACGAAACATAGATATAGTATTTCCTCTTAATGTTCTTTGTGTGGTAAGCGGAGTGAGTGGCAGCGGTAAAACAACATTG
>JBBSBD010000088.1:0-22254 GCA_038251675.1 Chitinophagales bacterium
GGATTAAGTATCGAGGAGCGGACTTGAACCGCCGACCTTCGGGTTATGAATCCGATGCTCTAACCAGCTGAGCTACCTCGACATTTTATTTTGGGCGGCAAAGATAATGTATTGCCTAAAAATGCAAAGCGAAAAGAACTATTTTAGGAATTAGTTTATTGGCTGGCGGCCCGGATAAGCTGCGAGTGCCGCTTCCAGGCAATCCATAGCAGCGTTAATAGATTCTTTATTTAATACATAAGCAAGGCGTACTTCGTTCTTACCCAGCCCTTCTGTACCATAAAAACCGCTTGCAGGTGCAAGCATAACTGTAGATCCATTATGATTAAATGATTCCAATAGCCATTGACAAAAAGCATCTGCATCATCAACCGGTAAAGATGCTATCGCGTAAAAAGCGCCGCCCGGTTCAGGGCAAAAAACACCGGGCATGTCATTGAGCCTTTTCACAAGTATGTCTCTGCGTAACTGGTATTCCGCTTTAGTGCCTTGAAAATAATCAGCTGGCAGGTCAAGGGCAGCCTCCCCTAAAATTTGTCCAAATCCCGGGGGACTCAATCTTGCCTGTGCAAATTTGATAACTGTTTGCAAAACAAGTTTATTCCTCGAAATAAATGCTCCAATCCTCGCTCCGCAGGCACTATATCTTTTACTTATCGTATCCATAAGAATTACATGATCCTCTACTCCTGAAAGTTGCATAGCACTAAAATGATCTCCTGAATAGCAAAATTCCCGGTATGCTTCATCTGAAAATAAAAAGAGGTCATATTTATGGATGATTGTCTTTAACGTTTCTATTTCTTTTCTGCTGTATAAGTAACCCGTTGGATTGTTCGGGTTACAGATCATGATTGCTTTCGTTTTTTCAGTAATGGCCTTTTCAAAATCTTCAATGGGAGGCAGTGCAAAACCAGTTTTAATCGAAGAGGTTATTGGTTTTACAACCACACCTGCTTCTGTTGCAAAACCATTGTAATTGGCATAAAATGGTTCGGGGATTATGACCTCATCGCCGCGATCAAGGCATGCTATAAAAGCAAATAAAATAGCTTCGCTCCCACCGGTCGTTATTATTATATCCTGATGAGTTACCTGAATATCAACCGATCTATAATAATCGACCAGCTTCCTTCTATAGCTTTCATTACCCGCACTATGGCTGTATTCAAGAATTTTAAAATCTGAATGGCGAACTGCATCAAGTATTTGCTTCGGCGTTTCAATGTCTGGCTGCCCTATATTGAGATGGTATATTTTAATTCCTTTGCTCTTTGCAATCTCTGCATAAGGAACTAGCTTACGTATGGGCGAAGCAGGCATTATTGTGCCTCTGTGACTTACTGATAGCATATAGCAAATATAAATGGAGAATTTGTGAAGTAGTATTTTACTGGCAATCGATTCATAAATAAATATAATCACATAAATGTCTCTTTCGCGAGGAACATTGCCTACCAGTTTCCGAAAAAGAATCTTTTAAGTCATTAGAGGTCAGTAAAACTAAATGCAACTAAAATGAATCACATTTAAAATATTTTGGAAAATCATACTTATGCCTCAGTCCACATGTAATAAATCAACTTCATTTTAATTATCTTAGATAGCGGCTAAAAGTAAAATTATAAAGTAAATGAACGAAGAGTTAATAAAAAAAGCTTACGAGGCTTTCAATGGAAGGAACATTGATGAAGCACTTTCATTAATGCATCCTGACGTAAAATGGCCGAATGGTTGGGAAGGTAGATATGTTTATGGACACGACGCAGTAAGAGATTATTGGACCAGGCAATGGAAAGAATTTGATCCAAAAGTTATGCCCGTTTCAATTCATGAAAACGATAATGAGCAAATAGAAGTGGACGTTCACCAATTGGTGAAAGATCTTCAGGGAAACGTGTTAGCGGATGGCACTATAAAGCATATTTATTCTTTTGAAAACGGGCTTATTGCAAAAATGGAGATTGAGATTTATTAAAATAAAGCGCCGGATCGTTTGAAAAGCTGGATTGTTTGATCTAATAAATCTTCGGCCAATTGACAGATTTCATTCTTCATAAAATAGATATGCATACAATTATTAACCAACCAAAGCCTAATAAAATGTCAGTTGTAAATGTCCTGCTCCTTATCACTGCAACACTTACCGGGCTGAGTGCGGGCCTTTTATATGCATACGCTTGTTCCGTAAATTTAGGGTTGGGCAGATTACCCGATAAAGAATACCTGGCCGCCATGCAGTCGATTAACAAAGAAATTCTTAATCCTGTTTTTTTTATGGGCTTTTTTGGAGCGCTGATACTATTACCGGTTACAAGTTTTCTTAATTACAGCCAACCTGTTACTTCCCGTTTTATTTTTTTAATAGTTGCTACATTAATTTATGCAACAGGCACTTTTGGAGTAACAGCTTTTGGCAATGTTCCTTTAAATAATGTATTGGCAAAAATTAATTTACAATCAATTTCTTCCGCAGAAATTTCCAAAATTCGAATCGATTTTGAAGGCCCATGGAACAGGCTGCACAACATAAGAACAGTCGCCTCCATCGTTTCGCTTGTATTCGTTATTCTCGCATGCCTGAGCAAGGGAGATACAATGGGCAAATAAATATTGGATATGTGGTAAGCCGCAATTTCCCGTTTTGTTTAATTTTGCATGGCTAATAATGATCAACGCTGATGACATCATGTAGTTAGAACAATTATTAAATTTTAGCTATGGCATATATATATAATTATAAAAAGAATTTTTTCCCGGATAATTATGATTTGCCTTTTAAGTTGCAAATCAATTTTATTAATCTTATCAATTGGTGGAAAGAACAATCGGTACTGGATGATCCTCTCGAATCTCACAGGGCTATGGAAGTATTAAAAAAAATTGAAAAATCACCTGAACTTTCTAAGCCGTTTACAGATGTCAGCCTCATTGAAAAATACCAGGAAGAAATTCGCCTTCTCCTATCACCCTTTTTTCCGTCGCTTACTACCACGAATGAAATTAAAGCTGCCGGCATTCCTTTCAAGCCGATGCTGTTTAACCTTACAAAGCGTTTTACCAATATACTTGATGGAGCAGATAATGATTTTCTCGTTCCGGAAAGTTCACCGGATATGATTTATTTATTCAGTTGTATAACTATCCTCAATGCCTATTATAAAGCGAATGTGAGTCTTTCTCCAAATTTATTTTTTAATATCCGCGATAAAAAGACCGGGATTGTAAGAAAGTACAGGGCTTTTGTAAATGTTGATTTTACTGATGTGGTTCCCGGCCCGAATGTACAGCAGCTTTCCGAAAAAGACATACATGAGCTTACCAATAATTTTGGAAATGCTGAATTATGGAAGAAAAAAATTCCTCCAAACAGTTTTGGTTTCGAAGGTTTTACGATACTCACGCTTTTTGATGTAACACGCGAAGAATCTGTATCTGCGCTAAAATTTGATTTGATAAAAAAAGATTCTTTAACAAAGCCCGCCATTGTAGCACAAATACAGGAAAACTTAGGCGCTATGCTTAATATTCCGAAACTAAAAACTGGTTTCATTTCTTATAATAAAGAAAGGGAATTGCTACAATCAATTGGTTTTGGCGAAGGAAACAGCATCGCATTGCCAGGTAAAAAAAATAAAAAAATCAGTGAGGCATTCTGTGACTCATCAAACCAGTTTTCTTTTGAACAAAATCAATCACTGGTTTTTCAAAACATCGATGACAAAAAATACAAGGACAATATTCTGGTGAAAAAGCTTGCGAAAATGGGCGTTAAAAGCTATCTCGCCATGCCTTTATTCTATAACGATGAATTGATCGGGATACTTGAGGCGGCCTCCGAAGAAGTAAATGCGCTTAACACAATTACTGTTTACAAATTGCAGGACGTTGCAGCGTTGTTTACGATAGCGATGAAGCGTTCGCAGGATGAAATGAAAAACCAGATTGACGCAATCATCCGTCAAAAATGTACCGCAATACATGCAACAGTTGCATGGAGGTTTATAGAGGCTGCAGAAAAACTTATCGAGTCAAAAATGACGAATGACGATGATAAAATGGAAGACATTGTTTTCCCGGGCGTATATCCTTTGTACGGACAAACAGATATTCAAGGTTCATCCGTTCATCGCAATCTCTCCATACAAGCCGATTTGATTGAACAGTTATCCCTGGCGAAAAATATCTTAAATCTTTCTGTGAAAAGATTTCGGCTTCCCGTTTATAAAGATCTCAGGTTTCGTGTAGATAACTACATACAGCAGTTGGGACAGGAACTAACGGCCGGCGATGAAAATGTGGTGTTAGAGTTTCTTAAGAAAGATATCTATCCTGTATTTAATCACCTTCATAGCCTCAATACGGAAATACATGAAGCATTGCAGCATTATGAAAAGCAATTGGATCCCGTATTAGGTTTATTATACAACAAGAGAAGAGATTATGATGAAAGTGTGAAACGGATTAATGAAAATATTTCAGGATACCTGGATAAAGTACAGGAAGCCGCACAAACAATGTTTCCTCATTATTTTGAAAAGTATAAATCCGATGGCGTAGAGCATAATTTATACATTGGACAGTCAATGGTGAACAATAAGAAATTTCATAATCTTTATTTACAAAATCTTCGGCTTTGGCAACTGATGGTGATTTGCGAAGTAGAAAATGAGATTCACCGTTTAAAAACAAATCTTAAAACAAAGCTGGAAGTTTGCTCATTAATTTTGGTGCATGGCCAGGCACTGAGTATCCGGTTCAGGATGGAAGAAAAGAAATTTGATGTGGATGGCGCTTACAATGCCCGTTATGAAATTATAAAGAAAAGAATCGATAAAGCCAGCGTAAAAGAAACGGGCGAAAGGCTTACACAACCCAAAAAAATCGCCATAGTTTATTCCAACGAAAAAGAGGCGAAAGAATACGTGAACTATATTCATTACTTACAATTTATTAATTATGTAGGTAACGAAATAGAATGGCTCACATTGAAGGATCTGCAGGGAGTAACAGGCCTGAAAGCATTGCGTATTACCATCTTATATAGCAAGCTTGGCAGCGCAAAGGAAAGTAAAGCGGTAAAGTTTTTGGAAGAAGCGCACATTGATTGAATACAACCGGCTTTTAATACATCTCCAGGAGGTATCCCTTTTTAAGCTATCGCGGATTAAAACAAATCTTATACAGTTATAATTACTCCGGCGATGTCTCTTGTTATTCTAAAAAAATTACGCTAACTAATAATGCGCCCTCAATTTCATAAGCTTCCCCTTGCGGCTGATTGCTCATTTTTATACATGGGTTGGGAATGTAGTTATTTCGATAAACCGTGGCACTTCCATAAGGAATATGAATTGGTATTAATTGATAAGGCTGAAGGAACAAGATTTATCGGGGATCATGTAAGCCACTTTACTGACGGAAATCTTGCGTTAATTGGCCCGAACATTCCACATCTTTATAGAAACAGTGAAAAGTACTACAAGAAGAAAGGCCTTGTTGCAAAATCCATTTTCATTCATTTTACTGATGATTTTCCCGGCAAGCATTTCTTCGATATACCTGAAATGAAATTAGTAAGAAAACTTTTGGACAAATCATCATTGGGGCTTGATATCCGGGGGAAGACCAATGAATATATAAAACAAAAACTGGTCGCAATGAAGCAGCAACTTCCTGCTCAGCGATTGTTGACCTTACTTGATATTTTAGTTTCTCTCTCTGGGAGCCGGGATGTAAAGCATATTCTTTCCAGCGGTTTCACGGCAAGCAACAGTAACGATACAGATCGTATTAATATAGTGTTGCAATACATAATGGAGAATTACACCGATGAAATTTATATAGAAGAGATTGCTTCTAAATTAAACATGAGTATAGCTTCTTTCTCACGATATTTTAAGCATCATACAAGAAAGACATTCTCACACTATGTTACCGAAATAAGAATCGGCCATGCCTGCAGGTTATTAATGGAAGATAATTACAATATCTCCGAAATATGCTACCGCAGCGGGTTTGATAATCTGTCAAATTATTACAGGCATTTTAAAAAGATAGTTGGAGTTATCCCTAAAGAATATAAAAAAAGATTTTTAACCAATAATAAAGCTTAAAATGTTTATAGTCTCTAATGCATTTTAAGATTTTAGTCCCATAATTAAAGTGAGACATTCCTTGCTCAAATATTCTTAGTAAACATTTTTTTATCATCAACATACATCTTCTGCATACATTAATGTTAAAAAAGTATACACATAAAGAGAATTATTGAATATTTATTCATAACCGTAACTGTAGTTTTAATTATTGAAATAATTCATCGAATTAAATTAAGACTTGTTATGAGAAAAAAAATCCCTCTATGGATACTCTCGGTCATGATGCCAGGGTGTCTTTTATTCCTCGTTCCTTGCAGGTTGATTGCACAAAACCTAAAAGAAATTACCGGTGTTGTAAAAACAAATGCATCGTCACTTGCCGGCGTTTCGGTTTCGGTAAAATCTAATCCTGCAATAGGGACAATCACAAGCGATAATGGCAAATACACCATTAAGGTCCCTGAAGGAAGTACGCTACTTTTCAATTCGATTGGTTACAAAGCCATCGAAATGCCCGTAGGTACAGGCTCTGTAATTAACGTAAATATGGAGTTAGAAAATGTGAACCTCGAGGAAGTAGTTGTTATTGGTTATGGCTCACAAAAGAAAGTGAATGTTATCGGTTCAGTCTCCACAGTTACGAGTAAAGAAATTACTGCGGCACCTGTTTCTAATATTTCCAATGCCCTTGCAGGGCGCTTGCCCGGCGCGATTATTCAGCAGTCTAATGGCGAGCCGGGGAAAGACGGAGCTTCTATATTGATAAGGGGTCTGGCAACCCTTGGTAATAATCAACCTTTGGTAGTAGTAGATGGCGTTCCCGGGCGAGACCTCAATTCCATTAATGCGAGCGATGTTGAAAGCATTAGTGTTCTTAAAGATGCATCGGCCGCCATTTATGGAGCACGCTCTGCAAATGGAGTAATTCTCGTTACCACTAAACATGGGCGTGAAAATGTTCCGGTAAGTGTAAGCTATTCGTTCTACGCGGGTTGGCTTGCACCAACCGAATTGCCAAAAATGGCTGATGCCGCGACCTATGCGCAAATGATTCGTGAAATGCAGTCTTACCAGGGAGTTGCGGAGCCAAATATGAAATTCTCTTTAGACGATATTGAAAAATATAAATCAGGACAATTTCCATGGACGCATCCAAATACAAATTGGTTCGATGCTTCTTTGGCAAAATATAGCCATACTCAAAATCATAATGTGGCCGTGAGCGGTGGAAGCAAAGCAGTTGATTATTATTTTTCTTTTGGCACACAGCATGATGACGGTATATTTAAAAAATCCGCGACATCGTTTAACCGGTACAATATAAGAGCAACCGTTGATGCGAGGGTTAATGAATACCTTACACTTGGTTTAAACCTAAACGGCTCCCAGGAAAACAGCAACTATCCGTCTACCGATGCAGGATTCAATTTTGAAGGAGCGTTAAAAAGCCTTCCTACATCGCCCGCCTTATACCCTAATGGCTTGCCAGGACCTGACATAGCCTACGGGCAAAACCCCGTGGTATCCTCCACTTCGCAAACCGGTTTTAATGATAGCAAAAGATACAGGGTCAACAGTATCTTCAGCGCATCACTCAAAATACCCGGTGTGAAAGGATTATCAGTGTCAAGCTATTTCGCTTACGACCTTAACCTTGGCCAGCAAAAATTATTTCAAAAACCATGGATACTCTACCAGCTTGATGAACCCGCCTATCTTGCGGCAGGCAATACCGGCGCAGAAGACGGATCAGCTTTTTTGATCGGTACGCCCAAGGGAACCAACGATCCCAACCTAAGAGATTACTACGACGATGCAAATACAAGGACCTGGAACATAAAAGCAGACTATACAAGGTCAATAGGCGACCATAATATCAGCGCCTTCGTTGCGTATGAAGCTTCAGAATATGAGGGTAAAGGAATTAGCGCATTCCGCAGGTATTTTATCAGCAACCAGTTGCCGTATTTATTTGCAGGAGGCGATGCGGAAAAAGATAACTCGGAATTTGTTGAAATAGATTCCCGTATTAATTATTTCGGAAGGCTTAGCTACAACTATAAAGAAAAATATTTATTTCAATTCTCTTTACGCCGTGATGGATCATTAAGGTTTTCAAAAGAAAGTGGCCGCTGGGGAAACTTTCCGAGCGTGCTCGCAGGATGGAATGTTTCCAAAGAAAAATTCTGGCAGAATCATGTGAAGTTTGCAAACTTCTTTAAAGTAAAAGCGTCATGGGGCCAACTTGGAAATGATCTTGTGGCTCCGTTCCAGTATTTATCAGCCTATTCACTAAGTACCGGTTATGTGCTTGGCTCAGGAAGAGTTTATTCCGCAGGGCTTAGCCAGTTAGGCGCAACCAATCCTAACATTACCTGGGAAGTTGCCAACGTTTATAATGCCGGTTTTGAATCATTGCTTTTTAATAATAAAGTAACATTGAATGCAGATTTCTTCTATCAAAAACGTAACAACATTCTTGTAAAAAGAAATGCTTCAGTACCTGACTTTACAGGAATCCAGTTACCCGACGAAAACTATGGCGTTGTTGATAACAGGGGTTTTGAAATCGTATTAGGATACGCAGACAGGAGCAGGGATTTTTCGTATTCAGTAAATGGCAACCTTGCGTTTGCACGCAACAAGGTGATAAACTTTGATGAACCGGCAAGACAAGTGCCGTGGCAGGTACTCACAGGCCACCCGCAGGGATCTCAATTATTATATAAGGCGATAGGCATTTTTAAAGATGATGTGGAAATAAGCAAAACCCCACATGTTGATGGCGCTATTCCCGGGGATATTATTATCGAGGATTATAATAACGATGGTATTATCAACGATGATGACCGCATAATATTTCCTAAGACTGTAAACCCGGAAATTACATTTGGCTTCAACTTTAATTTGAGATATAAGAATTGGGCGCTCAATGGGCTTATTCAAGGCTCGGGCAATGCCATGCGTTTAGTGTACGCACAGTTACAAGGGCTTGCAGGAAATTATTTTGCATACGATGCAGAAGGCAGGTGGACGCCGGATAATCCTAATGCCTCCAAGCCAAGGGCCTTTGATAGAAACGATGCTTACTGGAGATCTGATTATCGCACTGACTATTCTTACCAGAATGCCGCTTATGCAAGAATGAAAAATTTACAATTGGTTTATAATATTCCTAAGAACATACAGGATAAGATCAGGCTTAAAGATGCGCAGATTTACCTTTCAGGTCAGAATTTATTCCTCCTTTATTCAGGTAATAAAATTATTGATCCGGAGGTTGGCGGTATCGTTACACAAAACGCAAACGTAAGCCAGGATCAAAATATTTACACCTCATCAGGATCAGTAAATTATCCTATAATGAAAATATATACGATCGGTGCAAGGATAACTCTTTAAGCCACAAAAGTTATTTCATTCGTAAAACAAGAAATTATGTACACAAATAAAACATACATTAAGATCTTTGCTTTCCTTTTGTTATTGACAACAGGGTGCAGCAAAATTTTAGATAAAACACCGGTTGATAAATTCTCCGATGCCCTGCTTTGGTCGGATATAAACCTGGCCGACAGGTATCTGCAGGATAATTATAACAACAGTATTACCGGCGGATTTGGATACCTTTCGTATGCATCTCTCACAGATGAATCCCACGATACGCATGGCTTTGGTACAGATAATTATTTGCAGGGCAGCATTTCATCGAGCAATACAACTCCCTTTGGAATATGGGCTTTTGATTATACCACATGGGGAACTATGTATAAGAATATTCAAAAGCTAAATATTTTTCTTGCAAACATTGACAGGGTTCCAGATGCATATCCCGCGGCTCAACAGGCTGATATAAAAACAAGGGTTGAGCTCATGAAAGGAGAAGCTTTATTTTTAAGGGCATTTTGTTATCAACAGCTTGCCCGTAATTATGGTGGCGTTGTTGTTATTACCACACCTTTTGAAATTGGCCAGGATTATCTTTCAATTAAAAGATCAACATTTAAAGAAACCATAGATTTTATTGCAGGTGAATGCGATGACGCCGCTGCATTACTTGCCGACAAAGCCGACATGGAAATGGGAAGAGCAACCAAGGGTGCTGCGTTGGCACTAAAATCAAGAATACTCTTATTTGCTGCAAGTGATCTTACGGCTGACGGGACTGCCGCAAATGACATTGTAGGTTATAGTAGTCCCGATAGGACAACACTTTGGACCGCTGCAAAAAATGCAGCCAAAGCCGTAATGGATTTAGGCACTTACCAATTGGAAAATTTTGGAGCGCCTGATAAAGCAGCAGTAGCAGACAAATTTTTTACTTTCTTTAAAGCAAAGGATCTTTCAAGCAACGAAGTTATCTGGGGTAAACTGTTTTTAAAAGATGTTGGCGCCAGGAACCAGATGAACCTGATTAATGGCACCAACGGTTTTGTAATGTATGGCTGCAATGCCCCTACAGGCAACCTCGCAGATGCTTTTGAAATGGAAGACGGATCACCTTTTGCCAATCATTATAACGTTGATGCCAACGGTTATTATAAAAATGTTTCGGGCAAATATTCTTCACCAAATATGTACTACAATCGTGAGCCGCGGTTCTATGCCACTATTTTATATGATAGCGCTATATGGCAAAAGCGTTTTGCAGATTTATCTCCAAGAGACCCTTTAGGCATATATGATAGAAGAACGAGAATCACCATAAAGAATGGGGCGGAGGAAAGCAAAATATATGGAATAGATACAAGGCAAGGACCCATTGATGGTGACGATGGAACATATACCGGCTATACATTTAAAAAATATCTTGACAATGCGGTGTATGGAACTGAAACCAATAATAATGAAAACGTATGGATTGAATTTCGCTATGCAGAAATTATTATGAATTATGCAGAAGCATGTTTGGGATTGGGGGAAATAACAGAAGCCACGACCTACATTAACATGATCAGGAACAGGGCTGCTCTTCCTGATTTCACCGGCGATATTACACAAGCCTTACGTTACGAAAGGCGGATCGAATTTGTACATGAAGATGTTCGGTTTTATGATATGAGAAGATGGAAAATTCTTGACGAAGCGCTGCAGAATGCTACCGGCGTGGATATTATTCAAACGACTAACAAAGATAATAATACGGTAACTACAACATGGCAACAGATACTAGTACAGCAACGTGGTCCTGCAAGCAGTAAATTGTACTGGGTTCCTATTCCCATAGATGAAATTAACAGGGCGCCACAGTTGGAACAAAACCCTGGCTACTGAAATTATTTATAAAACGAATATCTTGTAATCATTCTGTAAAGAATGAATCTCCTTAAGTATGAAAAAATATTTGCTGGTTGCCGTTTGTATAAGTTTTTCTGTTTCATCATGGTGCCTGGATACGTTATCGGTTTGTTCACCTTCAGGAAAAATTTGTGTGAAAATCTGGATGGAAAAAGACCTGAAATACAGAATTGATTTTAATGGAGAAGCAATATTAAAGCCATCGGAACTCGATCTATTAACTACCAACAACCAGAGTTTTTCATCTGGCAACTCCATCAAATTCCATTCAATAAAAAAAGTAAATAACGTAATTGTTTCCCCGGTTCCGGAAAAAAGGAAGAACATACCTGACAACTATAATTTAATGACACTTGGCTTTAAGCAACCTTACAAGGTCGAATTCCGGGTATATGATGATGGAGTTGCATACAGATTCCTTACCACTTTTAAGGATTCAATTACAGTAAAAAACGAAATTGCCCAATTCAATTTTCCCGGTAAGCCTTTTGCCTACTTCCCGGGTATCCATAAGCGTAGTGATGCCGATATTTTTCATACGAGTTATGAAGAACTGTATCCATTAAGAGAAGTTGACAGCATTGCAAAAACGGAGATGGCATATACACCGGTACTCCTTGTTCCGGAATCAAATCCAAAAATTGCGATCACTGAATCTGACCTGGAAGATTATCCAGGCATGTTTTTATCTGGTACGGGATCTTCATCATTCACCGGAACATTTGCACCTTATCCTTTGGAGGAAAGACTTGCACGGGGAGATTATCCGCAATTAGTTGTTACAAAAAGAGCAGACTATATTGCCAGGACAAAAGGTACAAGAAGCTTTCCATGGCGCGTGATGCTTATTGCGGAAGAAGACAAACAGTTGCCTTCGAATGATATAGTTTACAGGCTGGCGTCACCTTCAAAAATCGGTGATGCTTCCTGGGTAAATCCAGGCAAGGGGACTGATGAATGGATCATCAATGTGAATCTTTTTAATGTGCCTTTCCGATCGGGTGTTAACACCGCGTCTTACAGGTATTATATTGATTTTGCAAAACGCTTCGGCTTCGACCGCATCATGATGGATGCCGGCTGGAGCGAAACTACCAACTTGTTTAAAATCAATCCTGATATTAACATGGATAGTATTCTTAGCTATGCAAAGGAAAAAGGAATTAAGGTAAGTATGTGGACACTTGCCCACACTTTGAACCGGCAGCTTGACAGCGCTTTGGACAGGTTTAATAAATGGGGCGTAGATTATATAATGACCGACTTCATTGACAGGGATGATCAAAAGACAGTAAACTTTTATCATAAGATTGCAAAGGCCTGTGCAGATCATCACATAATGATCATGTATCATGGCGCTTACCCGCCCAAAGGATTCAACCGCACGTACCCGAATAATGTATCGAGAGAAGGCGTACTCGGCTCAGAATATAATATCTGGAGCGACAAGCCATCTCCTCCGCATGATGTAACGTTGCCGTACACACGAATGCTTGCAGGTTTTTTTGATTACGAACCGGGTATCCTAAATAATGCTACACAAAAGGGATTCCGGCAAATTGAAGGCATGGTTCAAAGCCAGGGAACGAGATGCCATCAACTCGCCATGTTTGTTGTATATGATAATCCTATGGAATTATTTTCCGGCAATCCATCGCAGGGTTGGCAGGAGCCAAAGTTTATGGAGCTTCTTGGCAGCATTCCCTCCACATGGGATGAAACAAATATTTTAGATGGAAAGGTGGGACAATTCATAGTTACTGCAAGACAAAAAGGTTTTAACTGGTTTATTGGCGGAATGACAGATTGGTCTTCAAGAGATATTAATATTAAATTTGATTTTCTCGATGCAGGCGTCAATTACAAAGCAACAATTTGTAAAGATGGTGTAAATGCAGATCGCTATGCTGCGGATTATATTTTATCTGATACCACAATTAAAAAGAATGATACAATTAAAATTCACCTTGCACCGGGAGGTGGCTTTTTGATAAAGCTTGACAAGCAATAAAATGATTGGGATTATGAATTTATTTCCGGAAGGCAATATTATTAAGTTAAGTAAATGACTATATAAAATAATAAACATGGCTAATTAAATAAGGTCATAAGGTTGCTGACTATTACGATAATTTTTCTACTAAGGTTTGTATTCGCTTTAAACCTTAGTAGAAACCGAATCCAATTTTTATCAACCTTATTACCTTATCCTTAACTTAATGATATTACCCGGAGGGCCTTTTGGCAGAGAGGACGATACAGATGCATGCCCACGAAATGTTCCTAACGGTACAAGACGTATCATTAACAGGATAAATCAGATTAGGACTTCGCAATGAAATAAAAAAACTGAAATGATTTTACCACCTCAATCAAAGCTGAGCATATTATGATCATTTCCCGGAAAGAAGTTAATAATGTTGAAATAATCGCCGGTGAAAATAATCACATTAGATTTGAAATAGTCCCTGCTGCTGGTGGTAAAATCATAAGTGTTTATAACAAAAAACTTCAAAAAGAATTCTTATGGAGAAACACAAATTTGCAACTTGAAACTCATAGCTCTGGCGCCGATTACGACTCAAATTTTTACGGTGGAATTGATGAACTGATTCCTAATGATATTCCTGAAAATATAGACGCTATTGACTATCCTGATCATGGAGAATTATGGACAACGGCTTTGGATTGTGAATTGAAGGAAGATAAAATTTCAGTATTTGCAAAATTAGAACTGAGCGGACTTCATTATAAAAAAACAATTTCATTAGAGCAAAATGCTCCTATAATTATTATCGAATATACCATCAGGAACGAATCAAATTCTACACGAAACTTTTTATGGAAGTTGCATGCTGCACTTCACGTTGAAGGCGGCGATAAACTTATTACTAATGCAAAAAAGGCACAGGTTGTCGATCCGGATTATTCAAGGTTCAAAACCCTGAATGAATTTACATGGCCAGATATAGAAGGCACCGATGCTTCATTAGTTCCGAGGAAAAATAACACTACGGACTTTTTTTATTTATATCATATTGATGCTGCCGAAATGGGCTTTGAAAGCAACAGTGGCAATCACTTATTCCGCTATAGTTATGATAATAATGTATTTCCATATCAATGGTATTTCGCATCTTACGGAGGTTTTCTAAATCATTATACAACCATACTTGAACCGTGTACAAGTATGCCGATAAGTGTAAATGAAGCAAAGAGATTAGCACAGTGCACCGTGCTTGAACCAGGTGAGGAAATTAATACAATCGTGAAAATATATGCAGGAGAAAACATGAAGTAAACATGGAAAGAAAAAAAGTTTTAATAACAGGCGCTGCATCTGGAATAGGAAGAGCAACCGCTATACGATTTGCAAATGAAGGATATGATGTATGCCTTAATGATATACAATTAGAAAAACTGGAAACTTTATTAACTGAGCTTCCAAAAGGAAATCATCTTTTATTAAATGGGAGTTATGCGGAACAGGAAACCATAAAGAATGGTCAAAAAATTATACAGGATAACTGGAGAGAAGTGGATGCATTGATTAATTGCGCAGGCATGTCTGAAAAAACAAATCCATTGGAAATGGATATTGATCGCTGGCGTATAATTTTTGATCGCATGGTTAATGGCTCTATCCTGATGACAAGTCTTGCAGTAAAGTTTATGAATAATAAAAGCGGAAGAATTGTTCATATTACTTCTATTCATGGAACCAGGGCTGAAAAGCATGCAAGCAGCTATTCCATGGCGAAGGCGGCTATCAATCAATTTTGCAGGGCAATGGCATTAGAACTTGCAGATAAAAATATTTTAGTAAACGCTATTGCTCCCGGCTTTGTGGATACTGCTATGTCGATTGTTGATGGCGAAAACGAGTTGGAGAGTCAATGGTTCAAAGATAATTATGTAAATAATCAGCATTTGCCATTAAGACGTGCGGCGAGCCCCGACGAAATTGCTGGCGTGGCTTTCTTTTTAGCAGGCAAAGATGCTTCCTATATAACCGGGCAGGTAATTACTGTTGATGGGGGATTGACTATTACGTTTTAAATTAGAGATAATATCCCTCTCCTTCCGCGAGGGGTTGGGGTGAGGTCATAAAAATAAATTCTGTTAATGAAAATTGAGTCTGTTGATTTTTTTTATCTCTCAATGCCTGAGGTATTGGACATCGGTGATGGAAGCCAGGATGCTTTACTGGTAAGAATCAGGGCTGGCGGCCTTGAAGGCTGGGGAGAGTGCGAAGCCTCGCCTCTTACAAGTATTGCGAGCTATGTATGCCCTATGTCACATAGTGCATGCAAACCAGTAAAATATTCAGTGGAAGGAATGGAAATAAACGATGTTAAAGACATTGCACTTATCTCAGCTGCTGTTCATGAAAACTCTTTTGATCTTTTACAAACTGATCATACACTTTCGGGCATTGACATTGCATTGTGGGATCTTCTTGGGAAAAAATTAAATGAGCCTGTCTATAAATTATTAGGCTATGAAAAGTCTTATCCGAAACTTCCCTATGCATCCCAACTCTTTGGCTACAATGCTGAAGAAACTTTTAATAAAGCAAGCGGCGCGAAAACATCAGGTTACAAAGCAGTAAAATTTGGATGGGGGCCATTTGGAAAAAGCAGTTTGGAAAATGATGCTGCTCATCTCTCTGCCGCTCGTGAAGGACTGGGAAAAGACATTCACCTTATGATAGATGCAGGAACAGTATGGAATGAAAATGTATCATCCGCAGAACAAAGATTACCGCATTTAAAAAACGTTTGTGCTTATTGGCTAGAAGAACCTTTTATCAATCTCGCATTAGAATCTTATAAAAAACTTTCCGCTTCACATCCAATAGTTCCGCTTGCAGCAGGGGAAGGCTGTAATAATTTTATGCAAGCCAAAGCAATGCTAGAATATGCAGGACTCACTTTTATACAAATAGATACCGGCAGAATCGGCGGAATTACTCCTGCCAAAAAAGTAGCCGATTTTGCCCAACAAAAAAAGATTACTTATGTCAATCACACCTTTACCTCTAAACTTGCATTGAGTGCTTCCCTGCAACCATTTGCAGGAATAGAAAAAGATAATTTATGTGAATACCCGGTAGAATTAAAATCACTGGCTAAAGATATTGCCGGTATAAATATTCAGCCGGATAACGATGGATATATTCATATTCCGGAGCAACCCGGGTTAGGCGTGTTTATAAATACACAAGCGCTCAAAAAATATTTAGTGGATGTTGAAATAAAAGTAAATGGAAAAGTATTTTATTATACACCCGATCTTTAAAAAAATAACTGGCTGAAGAATTCTTTTGTAAATAAAAAATTAATCTTTCTATTTTAATATTAAAAAATGAAAAAGAGATTTTCAAACAAGATAGCCATCATAACCGGAAGCGCAGATGGTATAGGCAAGGGCATAGCTTGTCGCCTCGGTAAAGAAGGTGCCACACTTGCACTATTTGATTTAAATAAAAAATTGTTGCAAACAACTGTTGAGGAATTTAAGAAAAGGGGGATACAAACCAAAGGATACTTTGTTGACATAAGCAATGAGGAACAGGTGATGAAAGGAGTTTCCCAGGTTAAAAAGGAGTACGGCCGAATTGATATTTTAATTAATTCCGCAGGGATAGTCGGCCCAACAAGTACAAAAATTACAGAGTATCCAACTGCAGAATTCGACAAGATTTATGAAGTAAATCTTAAAGGAACCTTCCTGGTAACGAAATATGTATTAAAAGAAATGGAACAATCCGGCAATGGCCGCATACTACTTATTTCTTCAATGGCCGGAAAAGAAGGCAACCCGGGAATGGTAGGCTACTCAACAACTAAGGCAGGAGTGATCGGATTTGTAAAAGGTGTGGCGAAAGAATTTGCCGATACAAATATTATCATAAATGGCCTGGCCCCTGCGGTGATAAAAACATCCATGAATGAAAATACTTCCCCAGAGCAACTGGCATATATGACCGCGAAGATCCCTATGAAACGGCTTGGAACCGTTGATGAGGTAGCTGCCATATCCTGCTTTATTGTTTCGGACGAGAACAGTTTTTCCACCGGTTTCATTTATGACATATCAGGCGGGAGGGCAACATATTAGTGCTACGTTTTTTTGGATATCAAAGATATTAGCACACACTTTATTAAAATTAAATTCGTGTAATTCGTGGCTGCAATTCGTGTAATAAAATAAGATCAAAATGAAGCATCAATGGAAACCTTTACTGCTGGTGTCTTATGTATTTTTGTTTACGGGAGCCATTATTTGTATGAATGATATTTTGCTTCCATCGCTCAAGAGTTTTTTTGATCTTTCCTATACTGAGGCAACACGCATCCAGCAATCATTTTATTTGGTTTATCTTATTTTTCCAATACCCATTTCATATTTCATTTCCAGGTATGGTTACAAAACAGGCATACTAACTGCATTAATTACATGCAGTATTGGATGCAGTCTATTCATACCTGCTTATTTCGCGTCTTCTTATATTTTGGTTTTAATAGCGTTGTTCGTGGTTTCAATAGGAGTTACATTAATTAATGTCGCGGCAAATCCGCTAGCAACCATGTTAGGTACGCCGGAAGGCGCACATGCCCGCATAAATTTTGTACAGGTATTTTCGAGAATAGGCTATTCTTTAACGCCTATATTGGGAACTCATTTAATTTATACCGCTGATAAAAACATATCATTTTACAGGCCATACATGGGACTCGGTATCGGAACGTTCCTGCTAGCTATATTTATTTTTTTCTCAGTACTGCCAGCTTTTAAACCGGAAATGGCAAAAGGATTTTCTTTTTTCGCAATCTTAAAAGAATCAAAAAAATATCCTCAACTATTTTGGGGAGCTATAATTATGTTTTTCTATGTAGGTGCAGAAGCTTGCACCGCCGGCTTTTTCATTAATTATTTACAAGACAAATCCATTTCAGGATTTACCTCTGAGAAAGCGGCTCAATTTTTAACCTGGTATTATGTGGTAGCGACGATCGTCGGTTTTGCAAGTATTTATTTATTCAAATTTTTTTCCGCAGGAAAATTAGTCGCTGTCTTTGGAACGGGAATGATTATTCTTTTTCTTTTTATCGCTCTTACGCATTCATCATGGAATGCTTATTATCTTGTCGGGCTCGGCGTCTTTATTTCTATTATGTTTCCTACCCTGTTTAGTTTAGGAATAGAGAGAATTGGATCGTTCACCGAAAAAGGATCAGCACTTTTGAATATCGCCATTGTGGGCGGTGCCGTCTTCCCGCCTATACAGGGAATGATTGCGGATAAGATGGGTGTACAAATTTCCTACCTGGTACCCTGCTTTTGTTTTGTATTAATTGTTATTTATGGAATTTTTTGTTCCGGAAGAACATCACTTAAAGAAAGTGTTGCCATTACCAAAGCCGTCATTACAAGAATATGAAGCAGTTTACAATAAAATTTTGTCAATGAAAAGATATAAGATTTTTGCTTTTTGCCTCAGCGTATATTCAATAACTTTTTTTGTGAGCTGCCGGCAGGCATCACAGGATACCAAACTATCAGTTTCAAAAGCCACACCCCAGGCAGTGTTGATACCTTCTGAAAAATTTAATTTTAACTCCTTTGTTGATTGCAACATGGCAACAGTTTGGGTCGGTGATACCTTCAGAATATTTCCTGGAAAATATGGTGAGGATCCATTGTGGGGTGATGCGCATGAACTTAAGTATGCCAGCGGATCATCAGTGGACGAAGTGTTTAAAAGAAATCCAAATGAATTTACGGAACCTTCTATGCCCGCCAATGCGGCTGTGAATGCAAATGGATTGCATGGCGCCGTGTGGTTTGAAGCATTGTATAAAGACACAAGTGATGGTAGCGATAAAACATTATTTGCATTATATCACAATGAAAATTATCCATCAACGCTACATTACGATTCTGTAAATGGAACAGGTTACCGGGATGTTGACTGGCCACAAGGCCTTAAAGGACCTGAAACAAAAACAGCGGTGTGTCGCATTGGTATCATGAAATCTGTTGATGGTGGTAAAAGTTGGGCAGACAAGGGAATTCTTCTGCAGGATTACCAGCCAAGACTAATACTAAAGCCACACAACACCGGAATAAATTTTGCAGGCGGCGTAGGCGATCCTTCGGCAGTTGCTAACAATGGCTACCTGTACGTATTCTATGGAGAATATGGCTACCCAGGCGCCTACAATTCCTCCACCTACGATTCATCGTTAGAGTGGAGCGGGCAATGTATAAGCATTGCGAGAATTCCATTACCAGATTTAGAAAATCCTGTAAACAAAGCCAAAAGATGGGATGGTACCGGTTTTAATGCTCCGGCTGATAGTATTGGCGTTCCGGTTTCATCAATACAAATTCCGCAGCAGGAAGGTGGAGGCCCTGCTTCATCGCCCACTGCAAAATATTTTTGGGGACCATCTGTAAGCTGGAATACTTATCTAAATTGCTGGGTAATGCTAATGGCAAAAGCGGAAGGCCCTTCCTGGAAAGGCAGCAGTATTTATATTTCCTTTAATCCCAATGCCAACCTGGGTGTAGGAAAAAATTCGCAGGAGTGGTCAACTCCGAAACTACTATTAGACAAACCAGGACATACTATATGGTATCCTTCGCTTCAGCCTTTTGCAACTGCCGATGCAAAAGAAAAAAAATATACTTCAGTAAAGTTGGGTAAAAAAGCAAGATTATTTTACAAAGATCAGTACCAGGATAAGAGTTCTTATCTTTCAGAATATGTTATTGACTTTAAATTGGCGGGAGAAAAACAATCACAATAATTATTTCCGAAATATTTATTTCTTATAATTCAAACCCACAACACCAGATGCAAAAGCCTTAGATTCTCCAAGCTTATAGGCAATTTTGTCGTTAATATTTTTAAATAATGGTATCCCTTCTCCAAGCAGAACCGGATTTACAAAAAGCCAATACTCGTCAATTAAATTGAACTGCATAAGCGAGTGGGCTGCCGTCGCGCTGCCGAACATTAAAATATTCTTGCCATTTCTATTTTTGATCTTCTGAATTTCATCATTAATATCATCATTAATAATGCGGATGTTATTAAGTTCACTTTCGGCAAGTGTTTTTGAGAACACAACTTTCTCAACACTGTTGTACCAGGTGGAATGTTGAATATCATGCTTTGAAGCATTTGGATTATCTGCAGCCGTTGGCCAATAGTTATCCATCATTTGATAAGTGACACGGCCATATAAAGCGGTATCAGCATCATCGGTCATATAGCCGGCATAATCAAATATTTCATCATCCACATGAATCCAATCCATTTCTCCATTTGGCCCGGCAACAAATCCATCAACAGATGTGTGCATGCATAAAATCAGCTTTCTCATTTTCTGAATTTTTTGAATTACTAATTTAACAACTCAACGACCAGCGTACCGATAAAAACTATAAAAATATCATTGGGCCGGATGATAGCAAAATACTACAATGCCGCAACTGAAAGCGGTAGCTGCAATAAGTTTTAAGTTCAGCCTTTCTTCTCTTTCTTTAAAGATGGTCTTGCCACTTCCTAAAACTGCGGGATTAATAAAAAGATGGTACTCATCAATCAAATTATACCTGATTAAATTCGATACAAAGTTAGCGCCACCATACACAATGATGTCTTTACCAGGTTGTGCTTTTAACTGTTCCATTTCCTTTGAAATATTTTTGGTAGCGAGAATAGAATTATCCCACTCATTCAATACGGGATCCGATTTTGACAACGTTTTTGAAAAAATTACTTTGGGAGTATCATACATTATCCTTGCAAACGGATATTGAGGATCATCGGGGTTTTTAGTAATTTCTTTCCAATGTGATATAAAACCTCCCGCCATATTTCTTCCTAAAAGTATGGTGTCAACCGGTGTTGTAAGATTGGTAACATATTTATTAATATCATCGCCCCAGTTCCAACTCATCCAGTCCATTTCACCATCAGGCCCTGCAACAAATCCATCTATGGACATTTGCATTTGTAATTTTACTTTTCGCATCTTTTTATTTTTCGGCTTTATTATTTTGATTTCTTATACAAAAATATCTTTGAAAAAGAAATTATAGCGGGGGTAAAGAAGACTGAATAGAGGTGGATGACGACTTTCCGGTTGTCGTGGCTTTAAGAGAATATATCTTATAAAGGTTTTTTATTTGTTTAATAATGAATAGAGGAGTGCGGCAATTGATGCACCTACAAAAGGCCCCAAAACGGGAACCCACGCATATTTCCAATCACTGCTTCCCTTATGCTTTAATGGTAAAAAAGCATGAACAATACGCGGACCGAAATCTCTTGCCGGGTTGATGGCGTAACCAGTAGTGCCTCCCAGCGAAAGGCCGATGGACCATACAACAAATGCGACAGGCAATGCACCCACCGAGCCCAATCCAATTGGTGTTTTCGGGCTGGTAATTTCTGCGCCTGTAAAATAAAAAACGGCAAATAGCAAAACAAAAGTGCCCACTAGTTCACTCATAAAATTGAAGAATAAATGCTTAATTGCAGGTGAAGTGCTAAAGACAGCCAGTTGTGTTCCCGCATCCTCCGTTGCATCAAAATGATCTTTATATATAACCCATACGAGGAAAGATCCAAGCATAGCCCCAATAGTTTGGGCTATAATAAATGATAGTACTTTCGACCATGCAAATTTACCGGCAAATGCCAGCCCTATGGTAACCGCTGGATTTAAATGAGCGCCGCTAATTGGCCCGGCAATGACAACCCCAACAAAAACGCCAAGAGCCCATCCGGTGGTAATAACAATCCATCCCGCATTATTTCCTTTAGTGCCTTTCA
>JBBSBD010000089.1:0-22124 GCA_038251675.1 Chitinophagales bacterium
AACATCGAACCCTCTCCCATTATCGCCCACTGCTATCAATAACTTGTCCGGCCTGTAATCCATCAACACATTAATTCGGTCTGCTTCGGAATGCTTTACAATATTATTTAATAATTCCTGTACAATGCGAAAAACTACCAGCTCACTTTGCAAAGGATATTTTTCTTTCTCCCCGGCAACATCAAGTATGACCTTGTACAGGCCTGTCTTTCTTAAAATACCTAATTGCTGGTCTATCGCATTAACCAACCCTGCTTCATTTATAAAATCCGTATTTAGCATTTTTGAAAGATCACGCAAGTCCTGTATGGCTTTGGTGAGCAATGTCTTTGATTCTGCGAGATTGTCCTTTGCGATATCCCTTTTATCCAGGTCAATCAAATTCATATTAAGCTTGATAAAGCTAAGTGTTTGCCCAATGTTATCATGTATCTCCTGGCTGATGTTTTTAAAGGTTTGCTCCTGTATTTCCAGTTGAGTTTGGAGAAGGGTCTCATTGAATTGTTTTTCCATTGTGGTTAGGCGTTGCATATTTAAAAATTTTCTTTTTTGATAAAACAAGAGAATTAAAACCAGCATGCCCGTTAATACAAAAAAAACAATGATTACACCTACTACTACAAAAATGATTTCGTTATGTGGGTCTTTATTAAGGGGCATAAAAAAGCATAAGTAAAAGCTGAATACATGGCAACATTTAATACCTGTAATACTTCACGAAGAATCAGCGCCTGTTTTTCATAATTATTGGCCATAAAGTTAAGCATCCCCGTGATGGGCAGCTCACATGAAAAAAACACGATACTTCCGGCAGCGATCCAAAACTCCGGCAAACGCCAGAAGTTAACGACACCTTCGGATGTAAAGAGCCGGTAAAGATATACAGCGCAGCAGGAAACTATGAAAAGATCTCCAGCCATTACCGCATAACTGTTCCAAGCCGTCAATTTAAATTCAGTCAAGGTAGTTATAAGCCAAAAAGCAGGAAAAAGAATAAGAAATGAATTAATAAATCGCTTCATTCCCCGCAGGTCAGTTAACAGGCGAAAATAAATGGCATAAAAAATTCCCTGCACAAGAATGTAGATATTATAGATCGGGTAATTTGTTTTGGTATCCAAATGCTCCGGCAAATAATAGGCACAAAATTCAGTGAGTAAAGTAACGCCAAGAAATACTGAGAAGAATCTCAAATGAAAAGAATAGTGCAGCCTGAAACTAACCAGGCTGCACAGGAAAGAGATGGATAATATTGTTATATAGGTTAGAAAAAAAAACAAAACTATTTTTAATTAAAGTGGAAGTTGTGCACCAAATCCCTTACATCCAGTGCTGGGAGGAGGGCAAGGCCTGCCAGTGTCTGCATTGTCATCAAGAAGTACAGCCTCGCCGGAAGCTTCACCTTTCAATTGAAATATAAGTGTAAGCTGGTATTCCGGTGTGTTAGTATCTTCAGCTTCATCGCTTTTTAAATACCCGCCAAACCAAACAGCAACTTCACTTATCAATTTATTAGAAATAAGGCATTCCATATAATCTATTAAACCATCCTTACCATTCCTTCCAAACAGATCCCTGGAATACCACAGGCTTTTAGTTTCCATATAACCAGGCTTCATCACTTCGTTGCCATCTGCTTCAAAATGAGCCAACCTTTGTTTCTCATAATCAACTATTAAATCACTTGCTTCTTTCGAATCTATCTGCCGGGTGCTTCTAAGGTTCAGGAGCCAGCAATTGCTTAGGTCGTCATTATGAACCTCCTTATCCTTTGGGTCTGAAAGAGTGGTAACAAAAACAAGAGCAAGCACATCGCTCTCCAGCGCGAAGTACACCCGGATGCCATCGTAGTTGTTGTTGGCTGTAAGATCATTTAAAAGATTAAGAAAAACTGCAGGGCCGCAGCTAATTTTAGAGACCTCTCTTTTCCCGGATTTTTTTTCCAGGGCAGGATTTTTACGATCAGTAAAAACAGCTATTCTATCGGCGGCTGTAGCTGAAGGAATATAGGCTAATGGTTTAGTATCACATGACATAATGTAATTTTTTTGGGGTGGTTAAATTGTTTCCCGGTTTACCGGTTAGTAAACCAGGTTGCAATGTAGTGGCAAAATTTATTTTTAGCAGCTTTTAATAACCTGATATACCCACGTGATTTAACGGTAATAAAAAGGGTTGCATAATCTTGGAACCAAACCTTCAGTCAATCACCTTTACCCAAGAATAATTGTAAAGCAAAGTTGAAAATCAACAAAAAAGAAAACGATCTCCAGGTGAAATTTAGTTAATACATAGTCTGCAGCATTTTTTTCTACGCTCAATGTGATTATCCCGGGCCGCCGTTGCTGATAATACCGTGTTTTCACCCTTTTTTCAATAGAACCTATTCATTTTGAGGTATCCAATCTTTTAAAAACCCCCAAAGTTTTTTCCATAGAGGATTTCTTACAGGCTTTATCTAATTGAAATAATACCGATGTTAACTTACACAAAGTTGCCAGGTGAAAGTATTATCATTTCTATTGTGGGTAACAAATGGAAGTGCATTGGGATGCTTGTGCTGTGGAATGTAGCGAACTCCTAAAAAAAGCTTCGTTCGTATTTTAGAGCATTGAAATATTTACAATCTGGTTTTTGATTGCATACATAGCAAGACCTACCCGGGATTTCAAATCAAGCTTTTCACATAAAGCATCACGATAGCCTTCAACTGTTCGAACGCTTACGAACATTTTATCTGCCATTTCTTTGTAAGTCATTTCGGTGCAGCAGTATTTTAAAAATTCTATTTCACGTTCGGTAAGTTTCGCAAACAAAGAGACCGGGTTTTTTGAATCAACGAGGTCTCCAACTGCACCCATAACTTTCCGGGTAATAAGTTCATTATAAAAATAACCCTGGTTTATTACTTCGTCAAAAGCAAACCTAAGTTCTGCAGGCTCTGCGTCTTTTAGAATATAACCTTTAGCGCCACTTTTTATCATCCTGATGATGGCGCTTTCTGAATCCATTGTACTTAATGCAAGCACCTTAATATCGGGATGGTTTTTACTGAGCCATTCAGTTGTTGCATAGCCATCCATATCCGGCATAGTTATATCCATCAAAACAATATCAGGAAGTTTTTTGGGGGTTAGTTGTTCAATAAAATCTTTGCCGTTAGCTGCATCCAATAGTACCGAGTAGCCAGGGAAGATATTAATAAGAGTTATCAAGCCCTTGCGGAACATCGTGTGGTCGTCAACTATAGCGATATATTTCGTTTCATTCATAGGGCATATTTATTGTAATTGTCGTGCCGGTATTGGGAGAACTTTCTATTACGCTTTTACCCCGGGCGATAAGCGCTCTTGATTTAATATTGGATAGCCCCAGGCCGTTGCTGTTCTGCAGCACATCCTGCACTTCAAAACCTTTGCCGTTATCCCTTATAATCGTACACAGCATATCCGGCGCATAATTAAATGATATGACAATTTCGGTAGCCTGGGCGTGCTTAATAATGTTCTGCATACTCTCCTGCACAATTCGGAACAATACTAATTTTTTTTGCTGGTTCATCTCTTTTTGGCTGCCATCTACATTTACTTTCACACCGATGACGCCACTCTTGCTGATACGCTCTGCTTCATTAAAAACAGCAGAATGTATGGTAAGGTTTTTTATCCTTTCGTTGCTTAAACTTTTCGCAATGTCCCTCAGGTCGCTCATTGCTTTGCCGATATTGTTTTTTACATCAATCAGCATTGCAGGGTTCATTTCATTGCCCTCCATCATGATGTTGATCTGTACTTTGGCAAGACTAAGAATCTGCCCGACGTTATCATGTATTTCCTGGCTGATATCGTTAAATGTTTGCTCCTGAATCTCGAGTTGAGCTTGGAGAAGTTGTTGGTTAAATGCTGCCTCAAGGGATTGCTTTTCAAGAATAAATTTTTTCTTGCGATTATTTGAATAGGCTACCAGTGTAAGAATAAAAAATCCTGCAAGCAGCAATATCACAATAGAAATAACAACTCCGATAACTACCTTGTAGTTTTCCACCTGAAGAAAAACGCTATGACGAAGCAGATGTATAATATTAGGTTTAAAGTGTAGTTAATATATGTCCCTATGTTAAGATGATATTGATCGTAATAATCTTTCAGAGTCCCTGAAAACTGGTACAAAAGTGCGCTGCCTAATGAATAAAACAAAAGTCCCGTTGCAAGCCAAAAATAGTCAAAACGTAACAGATTTATGTGCTCATCTGCAGTTAACAGTGTATAAAAAAAATAACAACATATGCTGGCAGTCATTATATCTCCTACTGTTTCTGAGTGAGAATTGTATATCCAAAATCCCTGGAACCAAAATAAATTAATCAACCCAATGACTAAAAAGAAATAAAGAAAGTAAAGTAGTATCCTTCTTAACTTTTCTAAAGATTTTGCCTTGGTAAAAAACCAGATAAAAAAGGAGTTGCCAATCAGCATTAGAAAATTAAAAGGCAACGCATTGCCATGCTTTTTAAGAACGCTACTCAAATACCAGCCAAATGTCTCTACACATAAAGTAAGCAATAACAATAAAATAAAAAGCTGCCATACTTTGGTTTTTTTATCTAACAAAATTACGGCAACTACAAAAGTGCACCATTCAGCCACAACAGTGATATTGAAATAGGTGGATAGCATAAACGTTTTATCGCGGGCAGTTAGTTGGCGGGCAAAGCTGTCCATTATCAAGATAGTTTGCTTTAAGAAATTTTTCTTTATCTCTATGACTTAGCACCTTCTTGTTAAACATATTTAATTTGTTATAAGTTAAATCTAACCTGCATTTATAATCTTCTTGATCCTGCAAAGAGAATACTTCATGATCATTTTTTACATATTGAAATTGTATTAACAATCTTTTCTTGTGGCGATAAGGGTCCCTGCCTGGAATTTTACCCTTTTTGTCAAAAGACGAAAAGGAAATTTTAAGACCTGTTATTGTAATACCATGATTTGTTAACTGGTAACACCTTTCTGTTTTAAATGCTTCATCAATATTGTCACCAGAATAAAGTATAGTCTGTGTATCTGAAAGCCCATTTTTAGTCTGAGCATCTGGATAATTTTCTAAATCCTTTTTATTAATAGTTTTTACCAATGAAGGCATATTCGAGGACACAAAATAACTGATCCAATTATCCGCATAAGATTCGGGAATCGAATAATAACTCTTATCATCACTTAATATAAGATAGTAAAGTCTTTTTGTCTTTGGGTTAATTTCGGGAGAAAAAAGTAACACCAATTTATTTTCTTCAACATTAGTAAATTGCTGGGGGGTATATTTAGTATTATATCTCGCAAAATAAATACGAATACCCTTATATCCACTTTGCTTCTCGAACTTATCTATTAAGGAGAATATCACTTCGCTAGTAATAAAAATGTCTTTGTCTTGTATGGTATTAATTTTTAGAAGTCTTTTGTATTTTGATTTATTGAATAATTTATTTTTTGAAAATTCCTTTTCTCTTGACTTGCCTTCAGAGGAAAATACAAACATTTTTGGTAAAGGAATGCAAGGCGATAACCTCTTACAATTAGAGAATGTCGCTGAATCTTGACCTGTAACCATATTAAATGATGCAAAAATGATAATAAAGTGCATTATTAAAAATCCTGGTTTCATAAAAACTATATTAATTAATTACCTAACTATTTTTAAATAAACAAATGAATTATAAAAATATAACACATCAGTTGTAATCGTGATGTCAATATAAAACACCTTACGTTACCGAGGACAATTTGTTGGCGGACAAAGCTGACCATTATCAAGGTACTTTAGCGGAGGATCAGCCCTTTGCCAAAAGCCCGCAATGTCATCAATTTCAAAGTCCGAAAAATTAACGTCCCTGGTCAATGAAAACTGAATAATCAACCTTTTTAGATATTGCTTATCGATGCCATAAGGAGGCGGAAGCAAGTCATCGTCATGCGTATAGCTTGATAAATAAATTCTAATGCCGCTAGCATTCTGACATAACATTTCTTCCGTTAGTTCCTGGATATTGCTTTTCTCGTACCAAATACTTTTTGTGTCTCCTTCGGCAAAGGGATATAATTTATTTAGTACTTGCTGAAGTTGTTGAGTTTGATAATTATTAATCCAATTAGATGCTTCTTCTGTAATATCCAAATAATCGGAGTCGGGGTTCAACAAATAAAAATCACCTCTGTCTGCATACGTTACGGAGTCATTCTGAATTGTAGGTGAAAAAATTAAGGTAATTAAATTACCATATCCAGCAGGCACGTTCGGTTGGCCGTCATTGGGATAACTTGCTAAATAAATACGGAGACCATTTGTTTCTTCGGTTAATATATTGCTTAACATGTTGCTAAACCGATTTTGCTTGAACAGCAGGCAAATTGTTTCAGGCCTCGAAACATGGTCACACAAAGCTTGATATTTATTGCTTAAATACCAATCTTTTCTTTTTTTGGTGAAAAATTTTGGCACCCACATTTTTGGCTTGGGTCTACGTTGACAGTTACTCATAAAGATTAATTTTTATTTTTAAGATTACAAATTGAATTTACTTCCTCATAAATTATAATGCAAGTTCCACATCTTTTAAATGTTTCTTCGCCGGTTTTTAACCTAATCTTACACCGTAAATAACCCCTCCGCAATTATCGCTATTCTACTCTTGCCAAGGCATGCTCTTCAAATTTAGTTTTGTGATGCGATTGAATCATCAATCATACCGATAGCCGAAACGGTGATAACAGTAGGCAAAAATAATTTTTACATGAGCACTATAAAATCAATCCCTGCATTACAAAATGAATTGGCAAGTAATAGTGATTTACAAAAGCAATTTAAGGATGACCCGGTAAAAGCGATTCAACAATTTTCAGCCCCTATTCCAGACACCTGGATTTATAGAATTGTGGTAGGCTCACTCGGATTAGCCATAATTTTTGTAATTATTGCTGTTGTAATTATCACAGCTAAAGGGAATACTTCAGATGATCATATTCCCACGATTCTAACAGCGATATCATCCGGAGCGATCGGAGCCTTAGCAGGATTATTAGCACCATCGCCTGCTAACACATCCAACAGTCAATGATAACAACAATAATTAATTGAGAGTTACTACTTAAATCAGCAAATTCTGTTGGAACAACCCCACGGAAAAAGGGAAAGAAAATTTCCAATCGTCAACAATTCATTTTAAAAATAAAGTCATGAAATATTTAATTTTTACAATCCTGTGTATCCAAAGCTTTACAGGTATAGCTCAGGATAAATCAACAATTTTAACAATAAATCCCTATGGCAATGACCTCACGAAAACAAAATTAAAATACGACAGCAAAGTAAAATTCAAAATTACCCATGTAAATTCTTTCAAGATAGAAGGAACCAATTCTGTGAGTAAAGAATCTATAAGTTTTGATGTGCCGGAGCAGTTTGCAAAGCCTCTTACCGAAAAAACTGACAATACCATTCAACAATTAAAAAATGGCGGAGACTTTTTAAAAGGTACTGCCAGGTCAGATTATATAAGAGCTATTGAGAATCTTTCGTTAAAGCAGGATTCAATAAATGATCTCAAAAAAGAATTCATTAAAAATTATAACTGCTTTATAAAAACACTTAACAAGCTTGCCATTTACACTTCTGTAGATGCCTATATCGACAACCTGCTCACCGATACATTTATACCAGATGTTGAAACCTTAAAAGCTAACTTATTAAATTATATGGCGGGGATTAATGATGAAGATACGGTTATTAACCATTTGAGAAAGAAAGGTAAAGAAGCGCTGGATGATCTTACGAACTGCTATATACAAGCTAAAGGAGCCTACGACGATCTCGCCAAAAAAATGAAAGCAGAAAAAGTACAATTAACGGGTGAGTTAAGTACGAAAGACAAAAATGTGATACTAAAGATTGACAGCGCTCTCGTAACTCTCGAATTAAAAAAAATATTTGAAAAAGAAATTGAATTTCTTACCGCAAAGTTTGATGCAATAAATCCTGAAAGTAAAAGAACAGAAATAGTGAACAAAATCAATATCGGCGTTGACTATTTTTATAAAGTAAAAAATGCTGCGTTTGAGGTCTATACAGATGGGCAGCAATTAGATGAAGACATCGTAACCATTACACCAGAGCTCAAAAACGCAAAAGGCGATGTAGTAAAGGAATTTAGTCCGGTGAGAATTAAGACTTCTGGCGGTCTTAAAGTTGACTTTAGCAGTGGCTACCTGTTAAGTTTTCGTGGTGATGAAAATTACGCTACCCTTTATGATAGCAGCGGTATTATTGGTGTACAAAAGAATGGCAGCGATCATGTAAAGCATGCCGTCGGCGCCATGCTCAACGCCTATATGAGAACCGGTAATGATTTTAATGTAGGAATATCCTTTGGTATAAGTGTGCCTACTGATGACAAACGAATAGGATTCTATGGAGGCTTGAGTGCATTGATGCTGGAAAAGCACCGGCTAATTATTTCGGCTGGTATTGCTTATAATAAGATAAGCCTTCTTAATACCGCTAACCTTACAAAAGATGCAGCCGCCGAAAAAATTACCGGCAAAGAAACTTATAAGTTTTCCAATGGAGACTACAAAGAAATTAAATATGACGAGTTGTACCGGCCCGCATTCTTTGTTGGAATTACGTACAACATATTTACTGTGAAAAAATAAAGTAATTAGCAGTTGATCCCTCCGCAAAGACTGAAACATTGAAACAACAAATCAAAGTAAAGATTGAAATATTTAAAAAATGGAGTATGCTGAAAATCCTTTAACAGAGTAAGCGTCAAAACAAAAAACATAACAATGGAAGAGATAACATTTGAGCAGATTAATGACCATATTAACAATGCAGACCTGAGCGCCTATAAAGATGGCGGAGACAAGCATTTCAGAGGAACAGATATAAAAGCTGCACCGGGAGATGTATTACAAAAAGTGTGTGGTATATACCAGGTGATTCGCCCGATTCTGCAGGGAGTTTTGTTAATACCATTTATTCCCAAAAAATGGAAAGATGCGATAAGGACTTTTATAAGCCTTATGGATACATTATGCCCTTCTTAGCTCTCGGACCTGTTAGGTTTTAAAAACCGAACAGGTCAAATAAAAATGTTTCATAACTAACCTCCATAATTAGAGGTTAATTGATTTTATAAATTCAAATAACTTTACGATGAAAAAAGCGATCTTAATACTCGTCAGTTTAGTTTTCTATACTTCCACATTTTCTCAGACAATATCATTTGAGGATCCTATTTCCATAAAATGGCCTGCAAATGATAGTGTGGTTAATGTTGATTTTTATATTACTAACCAAGACTCAACTAAGTATAAAATAAAAGTGAAGGATTTACATAAAGGCTCAGCGGTGGCGGGAAAAGATTACCAATTTAACTCTGTGTATCTAACAGATATAATTGAGCATGCCACTTTTCCAATAACAATCAAGGCAAATTCAAAAAAGATTAATAGAACACTTCGCATAGCGATTTACGCTTTTTCAGAAGATACTTCCTTTAACGCGGAAACACAAATTGTATTAACCGGAGATCCAGAAAAGGTAAAGCCGATTGATATAACTAACAGGGCTAAACTTGAATTTGTAAATTATACGGATTTCAAAGGGTATGAACAAGAGCAACCAAATGGAGTTGCTCAATCTCAATTTTTATTTAAACTCCCTATAAATAAGCATTATAAATTATGGAAAGATGGTGATACAAAAAGGCAATGGTTCAGAAGTTTTATAATGCCAAATTTTATATTTAACAGGATAGATAAATCAAACGAGCCGGTAAAAATGGAACCGACATATTCAAAATATGGAGACAGTGCTGTGTTATCACCAGTTATCAACACCTTTGATTTTTTAAGGTATTCCAATTTTATTTTAAACACAAAACTCGTGGTGTTTACAATTATACGCCCAGACTCGAGATTCCAATTTCAATTAAATGGTTCCCTGTATAAAATAAAGATTGACTCTGCAAAAATCACTAAAGGTGTATTAGGCCAGGATTCTTTGTTTACTAATAAAGACACAACTACCGCTTTAAATCCTGTTTGGGCACAATCCTTTGGAGCTGATCTTTATTATGACACGCATTTCACAGATTTTCCATTCAATTTCAGGTTTATTCTTGGAGCTATTATCATTAAATCTAAAAGCAGCGAATATAGACAAGCGGATGTAGCTTCGACATTGCCTGATAATTCTCAAAAGACAGCGTTATTAATCGGTAAAAACCATAAGTTTTCCTCGCCTATATGGACATTTTCAGCGACAGTAACCAAAAGTCTTGACTTGAAAAAAGCCAGTTCAACTGAGAATCATTATTTGTTCTTCAGATACAACTACAGTTGGCAATCATTTAACGGGAATGTTCTAAAATCAAGAAATCCGGTCATATACGAGAAGAGAAGATTGAATAATAATTATTCGCAATTTCAATTTGGCATTGATCTAAATTTTGATGAATTTTTTAAGAATTAAATCCGTACCGATCCGTGTCTCCAAGCCACAGCATGGCGGGACACGGCGACAAAGCAAGGAGAAGTTCGGTAACTTAGAAGATGTCTGTAAGAAATTCGATAGAAGCAACAGAAGGCATATATTATACCACCTTTACCTGCAATGAATGGATGTCATTGTTTGAAATTACAAACAGCCATGATGAGGTGTACAGATGGTTCGACCACCTGAAAATAGGAAATCATATTGTGAAAGGCTAAGTCGTCATGCCGAACCATTTGCATGTGCTTATTTAATTTTAAAATTCTGAAAAAGTATCACCACTATTATAAACAACGGTAAGAGATTTATGGTATATGAAATAGCAAAAAGATTGCAGGATAAAAAAGAAAGTAACATTATCAATAAATTACTGGAGGCTATTATAAATTGAGACAAAGATTGGGGAAAGAAACACCAGGTATTTCATGGTCATTAGATTGCAAACCGATAGAAACACAGCGTTTGTTTATCGAGAAATTGAATTATATGAATAGTAATCCATATAGCGGAAAATGGCATCTAGTTGATAACCCTGCAGATTATAAACATAGCTCAACGAGATATTATATTTCAGCAGAAAAGAGCGGTTATCCTATTACTTAATCGACCACTTTGCAGCTGTGCCCTGAATCAGCACAAAAGCTATGAGCAGAGACACGGCAAGGGGGTAAGCTTATCAGTACGCAGCGGCATAAAAAAGCCTGGCTTCAAGCCATGCCTCACTCTTGCCAGGGTGGGGCTGAATATGACTGCATTAAATCCTATACTTAGAAAAAAATGCAGTATACAAAATATAACAGACACCAAGGCTGTGAACAATCACCGATGTGTAAAAAATATACCTGCCATTGTCCCTTGAGTCCTCGTCATACCGGTAATATTTTTTCCGTGTGTATATGCTGTAAACTTTTGAAAAGCTATAGTTATACCCGATTATTAATCCAAATAAGCCTGCTACGCCCAGCCAGCCAAAGATCTGGCCGCCAATTGAAGCTGCGGTTCCTTTTGAAAGCCTTTCATCTTCTTCTTTTATTATTTGTTGGCGGCGCTCTTCTATATTAGCGGGTAAAATGTTACGTCGTTTCAATTCCACTTCTACTGAATGCAGCATTGCTACATCCCATTGATCGAATTGATAGACCATTAATAACAATTCTTCGTCAGGTTTATCCTTTACTATACTTTGAAATGTATCGTTCATGAATGATAAATTTTCCCGTCCCCTCCTGCCGATAATAAGATGAACATGGCTCGTCATTATCCCCATCTATATAATTCCAGACCTTTATCAGCCTGTCAATATCTTATACTTGCTAAGATTCCTTCCCTGTATTCATTACGAATGAAAAGATCAATCGAGTTGGTAATTGCAAAACTTACAAAATATAATTTGTCATTATCAGCAAACTTATATTTTCTATTAATAGTATACCGGAATGTTTTCAAAAGACCCGTTTGTAATTGATACAGAACCGGGATCGCCAAAAATATTATTAAAAGTGCCGGCAGTTACTAATGGCGTAAGCACCCCGGAAAAATTTCCGCTTATATGCCCGTTATTATAAGAGGTGATATTGAAGCTCATGCTATCTGAGGGAGCGTGTACATATTCAGGGGTGTTGTGATAGTCTATAAAAAACATATCACCATAAGTACCTAAATACTTATAATTTCCTACGGTTAAACTGTCTGTGTAAAAAAGAAAAGAAGTTTCTACTCCATCGCTTATTCCGCTAAGGCTGTAGAAACCTGCATCTTTGGTACAGCCTAATATATAATAAGGATAGGTGATTTGGTTGTCAGCATCATTAACTGATATGTTCACGGCATTACCATTAATTTTATAGCTCAAAGTCGCAGTTCCGGATTTTTTAGAATCAAGTATAGCATCCGTTATAGATTGCTTTAAACATGACGGTAAGACGATTGCCATTGCGATGGCTATTACATAAAATCTCATAATCAATATTGTTACGTATTTATTATTAGTACTCCTTATCTCTTCTTCCGAAGCTAAAAGATTTTGTTATTCCCAGGCTAACCAAATTGTTAGAACCGCCATGAGCGATCACCGTTTCATAGCGAAGATTTATATCAAAGGGGACATTCCCGATTGAGAACAGGTAGCCTGCACCTGCTGCCAATACTACTCCATGATATTTTAAATCTACATCTTCGCCATAATTATTTTGCAAAGAGGTTACCCCATAAATGTTATAGCCAGCTTGCGGCTCCACATAAAATCCTTCTCCTGTTCCATTCAATGTGTACCTGTACCCGGCTTTTAAAGGGCACATGGCTGTTCCATCACCGCCTCCGTCTTTCGAAGGAAAAAAATTAACACCAATCTCAAGGGTTACATTGGCGGCATCAGAAACAGGAACTCCTGCCTTAATAAATGCACCAAAACCTAATTTATAGTCTTTGGTACCAGGGCCAACAAGCTTCATCACACCCAATTGTGCATTTGCGTGTGTTATTAAAAAAAATAGAAGAGATGTTGTAAATATTCCTTTACCCATAGCAATTGTTCAGTTTTTGAAAGAGTCAAATATGATTGTTTAAAAAACGATAAAGAAGCACTTTTTATTTTTACAGGCCTTAATTAGCATAGAGTTAAATTCTTTTGTACGTTTTACGAATGTTATATTCATGAATCATTTTTATAAGATCATCTTTCTTATACCCTGCCTTACCTAATTGCTCAAGAAGTAATTCGTCATCTGCAAAAAGATTCCGCATTTGTTGCAAAAATTTAATGTCATCCATTTTAATGTACTCAACTCTATCATCTTTATAAAAGAAAGAATAAGGAGCAATAACATCATCCAGGTCACCATCATATTTATAGCAACCAATTGCTCCTCTTTCCAATACCTGCAGAAATAATATTCTTTTTTTCTGAATCAAAAGCTTTGACCACTTTGAAAATGTTGATTCAAAAGTGTAAGACTTATTATTTTTTATGAAACCGTATTCTAAAATTTCTCCGGGTCTTATTTTATAAACTTTACCTGAATAAATAAAGTTTACCCTTTCATATAACATACCAATGCCTTTAATGTCAACGATACCTTTAAGTGTATCATTGCCGCTGAGTATAATATAGCCCGGAACTTTTTGCCCCCTGGCAGAACAAATAATAACCGTAAAAAAACATAAGAAAAATAATCGCATACTATTACTTAAAAATAGGATTTTCCTATCAACCAATACTTTCATTGCGCATAAATTTCTGTACTGCAATATTTTCAATCTTTTTTCTATAAAGCACTACTTGTCCCGTCTTTACGGGAAGTATAATTAGAAATTGCTAAGGGTCGCCGGGGAGGGAACAACAACATATACGTTTGTGCATCATAAAAGCTACTAAGCACAGCTGCGGATTTTGTTCAACATATTAGCAACAACCTGGTCTGCCCTGATTTTTCCGTTGGTGCACGGTGAATACAAGGTGGAACCCGACTTTCAGGATGATCAACCGCAATCCTCCACAAGTGACCAATTCCTAAGCTTATTGAACGTGAACCAGGTTTCGCCTGGTAGTGCAGATCAAAGAAATGTTCCTGTAAGAATGATTCAAAACCATCATCTGCTCCACCATATTGTTTGTTGAGATCATCACGTATTTCTGAAATAAGCACTTTTTTTTTGCCTTGCGAATTTGGCAATATTTCACTCGGCTCGCCATAGTAAGTACATAAAAAGGTATCGGTTGGTATAGGAGAGCGATCTATATGAAAAGAATAAACATCGGTGGGAAAAAACGGGTCGGTCTCATCCCTATCGTAGTGTTTGATCACATTAAGGATGGGAGATGCGCCGTGAGTTTTCAACATCTTCAAGTCACTTAAAAGAATTTCACGGGCAAGTTGCCCTTGTTCACTTAACTGAAGTTCACGAAGCTCCTCTTGTTCAATTGTCGCTATATTTTCGTTAAGCTTTATCTTGGTAACAATCTCAGAAAAATCACCTGGTAATTCACGAGTCCAGCAAATCGCATTCATTTCTCCATGAAATGGCGTAGAAACGAGATCTTGAAAATTTGTTACACAGAGAATTTGATTATCAGCGGGAGATAAATCTATCATAATGGTTAATGTAAGTATGAAATCATTTGACAAGAGTTTTAGCTGATGTTACTATCCGGCTTTTCCCTCTCTCCTGGCGGGTGTCCCCACCGGACAACTAATGATCAGAACAAATGTTCCGGCGGTGGTCTTATTCCCTGCAGACGTATGTAAATTGTCGTTTGCCCGCGATGATGCGTCTGATGTTCAAAAGCTTTCATCATCAATGCGTAGCGTGTTTCATTATTCATTGATTTTATTGTTTCTCCCCATTTTGCAATGTCCAACGATTTCACTGCATTAATACAATAATCGTAGCTCGCAGTCACATAATACACTACTGAATCTTTAGCCTGCGCCTCAGAGCTGTGTTCCACATCCATACCCAAAAAAGAAGGTGTCGGCTGGTCGCTTGCTGCAGACATCAGCAATAAATTGCCAGATGCAAGATGCAGCATTTGTTGCGCAAAGCTGCGTATGCTGTCAACCGCTTTAAATGAATATTTATCTGCAGGCATAGCATTTAAATAATCAATTGTATATGTCTTTGCTCTTTCCCAGTCTTTCACCATTTGTGTTTTTACATCATTCATTGTAAACGCCTGGGCTTTAATTTCAAGAGGCTTCAATGCAATGAACCATGATGCAAACAATGTGACAGGCAGGAAAATCTTTTTCATGATATAATTTTTAGCATACAAAATAAAAATATTTATAGTAAAAGAATAAATTAAGAAATCACTTGTTGTGCGATTTAATGTTATATAATTTCTACGGATTTTTTGGGATCAGTCACGAGAGCTGTGTCAGAATAAGGTTGCCACCAACGTTTGTATTTATGTTATAAGATGATACCAAATCTAAGATACCCAAAAAAACCACATCTAAAAATTAACTACTTCACGTTATACATTTTGTACTTGCCTACCAAAGGGCAGGCTGGTTGTCGTTAGTACAATCCAGTCTTTTAACTTGTTCCTAAAACCGGCGACTGAATAACCCCCTCCATCTCCCCTACCACCCTCACTGTCTCCACGCTCACCCCTGCAAACCCTTTCCAACAAATCAACCACCTGTTCTTTATAATCTGCAAAGCGGTCGCCAGAGGTGACACCTTTTGAAAAGGTGTCACCTCTGGGGTTACTTTACTCATCATCCTCAATCGACACATCGCAATTATAATAATATTGCGTCATGCTTTTGTGAACATCAATAAACTGCTGCCTCCCTCCAAACCATCCTAATACCTCTTCTCTTTTTAGATGAGTAGGCTTATCAGAAAGAATGGTATGCCATGAAGACCATATATAGTCTGTAAAATCCTTGCATAATTTATGATGCTGTGCATTTGCATGTATATAAATAATGGCTTGGGTAAAATGAGATTCTTTCATTACTTCCACTCTTTTAAAAGGCCGCTGAAAAAGATTTCCCTTTCTTTCATGCTGCTTGTTGAATGCCATTGCATAAGAAGTAAAAAACCTTTTCCATTCTAACTCCAGCAATAATTCCGTTGTAGCATTACCCGCAAGGTATTTTTTCTCCATTGGCTTAAGTTCCCGGGAAGGCAATGTTTGCAGATATTTTTTTATTTCTTCGGCTGTTTTTATTTGTACTAAAAAATGAAAATGATTGGGCAACAAATTCCAACAAAAAGTATCCAGAAAGGGATATAAATATTTTTGGTATTGCTTTAGAAAATAGGTTCTGTTATCCGCGGATTTGAAAAGCAATTCTTTATTATTGATCCTGTTGTAAACGTGAAATATTCCTCCGTCATAAAAGTCAGCTGTATAGTTAATATTATTTTTCATACACATCTTTTATGGTGCCCAGAGGTGACACCTTTTAAAAAGGTGTCATCTCTTACCCCTCCATCTCCCCCCCCACCTCATCGTTTCTACACTCACCCAGCAAACCCTTTCCAACAAATCAATCACCTGTTCTTTATAATCAGCAAAGCGATAGGTGTTGAACTTTTCTGCTATGGTGGGGTCTTTGGGTTTCTTTTCTTTGTATTGATCGAGAATCCATTCGAGGGCGCTGCGGTTGCCGAGCTTGTAGTTCCAATCATCTTTTAAATCGGGGGGCTTTCTTCAATACGCATAATGTTGTGTGCAGCCATGTCCAAGAATATCTACTTAAATTTTAAACTTGTCAAAATTCGCCCGCAAAAAATTATTGTTTTGTAACAAATAAATCGAGAAAATATATTTGTCGCTCGAATAATATATTTAGGATTTACAGATTTTCAATTTCAACTCGGTGTTTTTTATAAATCTTGTTATACGAAATTGCAAATAATAGTATTGAAAAAGTAGCAACATCTTTAATGTCGTAAGTCGGGAAATATATAAGTGATATTATTACTGCAAAAATTCCTAAAATGAATAATGTCCAAATAATTTTCAAATTGAAATTTAGAAACTGATAAAGTTTAATAAAGTTGGTCAATAATATGATGTCTACAAATAAATAAAAACCAATCTTAAAAAGATTTCGATATTCTGTGAAGATGTAACTTAAAACCAAACAAACTACTGCAATTATTAATAGGAATTTTTGAAATGCTTCTTTGTTCTTCATGTCAAACTTTTGTTTAGTGTTAGAGTTAACTTTACGGTACGCATTTATGCAGGACGGGAAATATAGTTTCGTCTGCTCGGTACTGTTGCCAAATTTATAAATAAAAGTTCATTGTTACTACTATCGTTCATGAGAATTCGTCAAGTTGGGAACTGTAGTTGAAATATGCACTAAAGCTCATTTTTACCACGTCTGCCCGGCTTGCATAAATGCGTTTGTTAGCGGTTGTTACTTGTGTTGTTGAATTTATCATTAATGAATTAAGAATCAATGCTGGAATTTCAATTTTCTCAATTAGGAGATCTCAACATCCGATATTTTCTCGAACTGTTTTTTTAACTTATTGACAATTTTGCGGTAATTTAAAACTATTAATCTCCTATGCTTCATCAAAAAATCAATCAGATCATCCTCATGAAATTTTAGTTTGTAGCCCAGGCCGCAGGATGCTCATTATATGGATAAATAATAATGCGTGAGTGTCGGGTGAAGCACCGCCGGGAAGATGCGGTAAAAATTTTAAGCTCTTTGCACAATAGTTTTCCGCTCTTACTAACGTATAAGAACAACTGCAATAAGTGACCTTTCTTATTGGAAGGAAAAAAAGATCACAGGCAGGAATATATTACGTAAGCTTCAACATATTGCAAACTCGCGTACGATAACGACATAAAAGTTCCTACGGTGCCGTTACGCTGAACAATCTTTGTTGGCAGGCCAAATGCATTGTAGGCGTAGGATGCTGTTTCCGGATTATTTACACTATAATCCCTGTCGAGAAACATCCATATTCTATTGGTACGGTGAATATTTATCTTGTTATCATACCCACTGCCAACGCGGTTGCCGTTCGCATCATACGAAAATATTTCGGTGTTAGATGAACTCCCGAAATTCGTTACAGCTTTGCTGATGCGGTTTTTTGAATCATATTCATAGGTGATAATAATAATAGCGCCATGTGCCCCAATGGTGGGTCTGCCGTCAACAACAGTTGGAAAGAAATAAAAAGAATCCTTCACGATACGGTTAGATTCCCCGTAAAAATATTTTTGCCAGCTTTCGATTATTCCTTCAGCAGGGAGGGTAGCACTATAGTCACCGATCAAATCTGTAAGCCTGTGATGCGCATCATATTTGAAGAATATGTTGGGGTGGCCGGTGCCGACTTGCTTGCGTATTCCGGTAATTGGGTCACCGTGCAAATTATAGGTGATGTGCATAGTATCGAAGGTTGCAAAAGAGTACGGGTCTTTAAAAATGAATTTATCTATTTGACAGAATTTTAATTCTGTCCAGGGATGAGACTCCAGGTAATTCTCTGCTTTTTTGCAGCCTGTTGATCCTAACAACACAATGGCCGTTAGGATCGCCGTAAAGGCTTTTACATATTTTTTCATAAAAAATTATTTTAGATTGCCGGAAAAAGCGCGGTGCAGTGAAAGTCCATATAAAACTAAAAATGATTTTGCATAAATGCAATAAGGCTTTAATGAATGGGTAATTTTTCCGGGATAAACAGTTAAAACACCCGGTGGGATTACGCCACGGTTCATGTCTCACAAACCGCACGGCAAACCCTGAAAATGTTTGAACCTCAGCCTTTTGTGGTTCGTGACACGAACCAAGGCGACCGGCTTGCAGCAGGGAAAACGCTACTGGTTTCGCGTAGCTGCCGTAGGCACGCATGGCCAACTGGCCTGGGGAGAAACTATCCTGAGCCCGTTTGTGCAGTAGTAGAGATACCGTGCATCGCATCTCTGCTATCTAACGTATAAGGTCACCTGTAATGGGTGGCCTTTTTTTGCCTGGCATTATTTTTTGAAATTACAGCCATCTCTTTCTCCTGAACCAAACATATATCGCGAGTACAATAACCGCCATCAATAACAGCACGGCGGGGTAACCCCATTTCTTGCTGAGTTCCGGCATAAAGTGAAAGTTCATTCCATAGATGCCCACGATAAAAGTAAGTGGCATAAAGAATACGGAGAAAATAGTGAGCACCCGCATTACTTCATTGGTGCGCTTGGCGGAAATAGACATGCTAAGGTTCATGAGATTATTTACATCATCCAATACCTGGTTGTACAGCGTGAGGATCTTAAGATACTGGTCGCGCATATCCTGCACCGCCGGTTTCTCTTTCTTTTCAGGATGCTGGTGATTGATGGGCTCCGCCATCAACATAAGTACTTTATGCGACACCGACGCCTGGTGCTTTATTAAATATAGTGCCTTCACGTGATCGTTCCTTTCCTGCTGCAGCATAACCCCCGTCTCGTAATAATCAAGCTCTTCAGATAGTTTGATAGCGGGCACATCAAATGTTTCCAACGCGTACCAGATAATTTTTACCAGCAGTTCCGTTATTGTTTTAAATTTCTTATTGCCGGTGAATTTCGTTTGTACGCCTTCAAGAAAGGGAGTTGCCGACTTATGAATGGTAAGAATAAATTTATCGGTATAGAAGATAGCAATCTTACTGGTGAGCTCTTGTATAGTCGCTATGGGTTTATCTTTTTCAGGCGCATAAAAGCGCAGGATTAAAAAGTGAACATTCTCCACCAGCTCGTACTTCGGTAAATGCTGCGGTTGCATACAATCCTTCACGGTGTGTTCATCCAGGTCAAATTCTTTACTTATCTGTTCCATCTCTTCTGCCGATGGATCCAATACATCTGTCCACGTTGCTACCTCACATACGGGATACTCGTTTCTTGTCATTTACAATTGTTGATTGCACAAATGTAAAGGGATTTTCGAGGATAGTATTTTATCCTTACAGGCAGGTTTCAGCATGCCTTAGCCTGGCGTACGGCGGACTTTATAATTCCTGTATTCCCCCGTTTGTGTACGTGCTATTTTTTAGTCCGGCCTTTGTTGGCTCAAATATCCATTCAGGATTATATTGCGCAAAGGATTGGGAGGTCAGTGCAAAAATTAAAATGAAAAGAAATTCCGGTTTCATTAAATGAATATAGTCATAATCTCATCACGGTTTATGAGGAGGAAGAATGACAGTTCATACAAGTCTTGCATTCATTTTGAAATGAGCGATAGAGACCCTAAGGATTCCTGGGGGGAGAAGGATTAAGCGAACCAATTGGCTGCGGAGGAGGTGGAAGCAAGTTAGAGCTGTCTTTTTCGGTTGCGAATGTTGAAGGGTCTACAGTGTAAATTTCATATCCAACATAATCAGTGTAAGGTACCGGAAGAAAATATAGTGATTTTGTGCCCTTGGCAGAATAAGCCTGAACCTTAGCGCCACTCAAAAAAAACAAGCCTTGCAGGTAAGCATTATCCAAATCAATCTTTTTGCCCATTCTGGTTAAAGACCAGGTTTTAATTAATTTTTCATTTACGTCAAAACCAGCCACTGACATATCGTGTCCCCCGCTGTTACCGGTGAAATTAAAAACAGCCTTATCAAAATTTGGAGCGTTTAAGAATTCCGTTATATCAGCCTGGCTCCACATCACTACATAGTATTTTTCTTTTGCAACTTTACCCGAAACTAAAAACAAGCTGGCGAGTAATAGTATTAAAACTCTTTTCATGAGAAACAATTTTGGAGGTTATGAAATGATCAGATGACTTGTAGTTCAGGTGGAAATAAGAGGATGGGGTTTCATAAGGAGTAATGAAAATAACGCTTTACTAAGCTACAACTGGTAAACGACAATGCATAATTTATTTTGTAAATAATTAAGAACATTATTCATTCTTCTACCAATTCCTTCATTAAGAAATATCGTGCCTACAAGGCGAATATTTTCGCCAATATTAATCTACACAATCTAAGCATGCGGGATTTTATCATGATTTATAGGCATTCCTCATTTACAATATCTGTCACTAAAGTAAAATTAAGTTTGGTTATAGAACCTTTACTTACCATAAAAAGCCCTGAAAGGGCGCTATATGCTACCGCAGGGTGCAGCCCTGCGTTATTACTAACTAATCCCAAACATATCTTTCATCATTGTGACATGGGCATATTTTTTTAGAAGCATCTCACCCGGCTGAGCCGTGTGTTGTGTATGCACAGGGGGGAGTGTTAGGCTGTGTATGCACAGAGCTGCGCCATATATTATTGTATAGCGTCCTTTCAGGGCTTGGTAAATAGGCCTGATTTATAATTTACAATCTAAAACATTATCAGTAAGATTTACTACTTTAGAATATCCAATCTTACAAAAAACCTCCAAATCTCTTTACTTTCCTCTTTATCACTTTTTTCCGCTAACTCTGAAATCACCTCAGATTATCTATAGAAAATTTTTATTCTCTTACAATTTGTAACCCTCGATTTACACCCCAAGGAGCAAGCTGAAAATCCTTAAAGAGTAAGCCTCAATAATCAAAAACAAATAACAATGGATGCAATTACATTCGATCAAATTAATGATCACGTTAATAATGCTGATTTAACCCCGTTTAGCGATGGTGGAGAAAAACATTTAAGGGGTGTGGATTTACATGCAGCGCCGGGAGATGCATTAAAAAAAGTTTGCAGCATATACCACATCATTCGCCCCATTTTGCAAGGGGTGATGGGCATACCATTTATACCTAAAAAATGGAAAGATGTTATGCAGACATTTATGGATATAATGGATAAGGTTTGCCCGGCATAAATATTATAACAGGTGGAGACGCGATGACAGTGCGGTTAGAGACCCCTATACATGAAAGATTTCATGCATTGTATTCCTGAAGGCCGCTTCGGGATGAAGTGGCCTTTTGTTATTGATAGTAACTATTTAATTATTAATTAAAAAAAGGTATTTACACCCTTTGATTTGTAGAATGGGTTTCTTAGCTTAGTATATCCAATCTTTAAAAAGCTCCAAATACAAGCCTCATTTATCTGAGTTTCAAAACAGAAATTGAAACTTTTATATACCT
>JBBSBD010000090.1:0-22016 GCA_038251675.1 Chitinophagales bacterium
TCATTTCGTTTTTTTTGTTTTTATTCTTTTCAATTACCATAACCCATTCGCAAACTATTATCAGGGGAAAAGTAGTGGATGCAAAAAGCAGGCAGCCATTGGAAAATGCTTCGGTTACCAATGAAGATAATACATCGGTTAAAACACTTACCGATCATAATGGCAATTTTTCAATCAGTGCCGGTAATACGCCTGCACAATTAACAATAACCTATATTGGTTACAAAAATTTGTCTGCAAAAGTGGATTCCGATTATTCAATTTTAGAACTACATTCCTCACTTGTAAATCTTAAGGACGTAGTTATTTTTCAAAACAACAGCTTTTCCAAATTCAGTACTTTGTCAAAAATTGACCTTGACCTTAAGCCGGTGCGAAACACACAGGAGCTACTCCGTCTTGTGCCGGGACTATTTATTGCACAGCATGCTGGAGGAGGAAAGGCCGAGCAAATTTTTTTAAGAGGTTTTGATTGTGACCATGGAACCGATGTGCAGGTAAGCGTGGATGGAATGCCGGTGAATATGGTAAGCCACGCACATGGCCAGGGCTATGCCGATTCTCACTTTATAATTCCTGAGACAATAAATAATATTGATTTTGGAGCAGGTCCTTATTATACGCAACATGGTAATTTAAATACTGCCGGCTATGTTTCCTTTTCCACTTTCAATAACATTCCGCAAAGCAGGATACAGGTTGAAGCAGGAAGATTTGACACTTATCGCGGATTAGTGATGCTCGATCTTTTAAAGAAAAATAAAGATAAGCAGAGCGCCTACATTGCATCAGAATATTACTATACAAATGGGCCTACCATAAGTGAGCAAAAATTTAACCGCTTTAATATTTTTGGAAAATATAACCTGGCGATTACAAATAACACCCAGCTTACAACTTCTCTCTCTGCATTTAAAAGCAGTTGGGATGCATCGGGCCAGGTTCCTTCAAGAGCAGTGGAAGAGGGCACTATTGATCGTTTCGGTTCTATAGATCCAAGCGAAGGAGGCAATACCGAAAGATACAATGCCAATATTATCCTGGGCCATACATTTGCAAATGGTGCAACGTGGGAGAACCAGGCGTGGTATAGCCGTTATAAATTTAACCTTTATTCCGATTTTACTTTTTTACTGAATGATCCGGTGAACGGTGATGAAATTAACCAAGCCGAAGAAAGGAATATTTACGGGTATCTTTCAAAATACGATCACAAATCGGTTATAGGAAAATTAAACCTCCAATCAATTTACGGCGCGGGCTTTCGGTACGATGCTACGCACAACAGCAAGCTTTCACATGTTGTGAAACGCCGGTTTCTTGATTATTATAAATTGGGAAATATCAAAGAAGCAAATTTATTTGCATTCATAGATGAGCAATTTAACCTCGGAAAATTTTTAATTAATGCAGGAGCCCGTTTCGATTATTTTCATTCTGATTATTTTGACAAGCTTTCTGCAATTCAAAAACCCGGGAGAAGCGAATCCATCATTAGCCCCAAGCTTAATATACAATACACACCCAATTCACAAGTACAATTCTATATAAAAAGCGGAAAAGGATTTCATTCAAATGACAGCCGTGTAGTAGTTGAAAATGATGGAAAGCAAATTCTGCCTGCAGCTTATGGAACTGACATCGGGATTATATTAAAGCCGGCGAACAGGCTGCTTATAAATATTGCCGCATGGTATTTATATCTTCAGCAGGAATTTGTATATGTAGGTGATGATGGCAACATAGAACCAAGCGGCAAAACGAAAAGAGAAGGAATTGATGTAATAGCCAGGTACCAGTTTACCAAAAACCTGTTCGGAAATGTAAATATAAATTTTACAAAGCCAAGGGCAATTGGGGAAGTAAAGGGGGAAGACTATATTCCGCTTGCTCCTGTTGCAACAAGCACCGGCGGGCTGTTTTATAAAGCAGTACAGGGATTGAATGGCAGTCTTACTTACAGGTATATTAAGAGCAGGCCGGCCAACGAGGACAATTCAATTATTGCAAAAGGATATTTTTTAATGGACGCTTCAGTAAACTATACCAAAAGTCGCTATGAAATAGGATTGGCTTTTGAAAATATTTTTGATGTTGACTGGAATGAAGCACAGTTTGCAACTGAATCAAGATTAAGAAACGAGCCACCGGGAAGTTCTGTAGAGGAATTAAATTTTACACCAGGAATACCATTTTTTGCAAGGCTAAAATTTGCTGTATTTTTTTAATCGCGTTACCCGTTATTTCTTTCGAAAATTTAAGGAAATCAAGTGTAATAAAAACAGACTGCCGGAATGTCAAGCCCGCAGTTTTATTTTATGTCGTAAAACTTATCTCTTCAATGAGAAAACTTTAGCAATAGAAAGGTTTATATTAATCCCAACCACTTGCAAGCACATCAGCAATATGCATTGTTTTGATGGGGAGTTCTTTTTTTGTAATAAATCCATCAAGATGCATAAGGCAACTTAGATCTGTTGAAATAATAATGTCTGCATTTGTATTAAGTGCATGATTTACTTTTTGATCAGCCATTGCAATTGATATCGCTTCAAACTTAACGGCAAAAGAACCTCCAAAACCACAGCAGGTTTCGGTTTCATTCATTTCTATTAATTCCAGGCCTTTCACTTTATCAAGAAGCTTTCGCGGGCCTTCTTTTATCTTACATTCTCTCAATGCTGCACAGCTATCATGATAAGTTGCTTTGGCATTTAATTCTGCGCCATAATTTTCAATCTTAAGAATTTCGGTAAGAAATTCGGAGAATTCAAAAATTCTGTTTGATAAATCTTTCACCTGGTTATGTCGCGATGAATCTTCAAAAAGCTGCGTATAATAGTTTCTAACAAAACCTACGCATGATGCTGAAGGTGCAACAACATAATCGGTGCCCTCAAAATCATTTATGAACTTAAGCGCCACATCTTTTGCTTCCTTCCAAAAACCTGCATTAAAAGCAGGTTGCCCGCAACAAGTTTGATTCGTATTGTAATGAACTTCGCAACATGCTTTTTCCAAAACTTTCACCATATTAAATGCCGTTTCAGGATACAACTGATCTACAAAACACGGAACGAATAATTGTACTCTCATATTATTTCTATTCTTGAAAGGCAAAATGAATGGGATTAAAATACTAACTTTTTTAAAACAGGAATCGGATATTTTGAAATGACGTCTATTGAGAAACCGGGTATTTAAGCGCCATCATTTTTAAAGCAGATATCGCCGCTTCTTCTCCTTTGTTTCCATGTATTCCTCCGGTTCGGTCATCTGCCTGTTGCTTGTTGTCGACCGTGAGTATACCAAATATTGTTGGAACAGGTAAAGAAAGATTCAAATGAACAATGCCATCCGTAACTGCCTTGCATACATAATCGAAGTGAGGTGTATCGCCGCGAAGCACACAACCGAGTGCTACAAAGGCCTGGGGCTTTTCGAATTTATTTTGATAAGTATCCCAAAAGTTTTTAATAGCAAATGGTATTTCAAATGCACCCGGCACGGCCACAATTTTGTAATTGTGCATTTCATATTTTTTCAAAATAGTTACACAACCATCAAGAAGTTTATTCACGATCTCAGCATTCCATTCGGTATGTACAATAACAATACAGGCATCCTTTGAAAGAATGCCCGGTTTAAAATTAAAAAGATTTTCGTTTACAACTGCCATTGAATCGTCTCGTAAATATTATTCTGAAAATTCACCCAACTTTGCCAGGTACCTGTCAACGTCGGCAGCCTTTTCAGAAAGCGGATACTCAGCTTTTATTTGCTTAAAAAGATCTACTGCTTCCTTTGTTTTTCCGGTAACCTGCGCAAAACGTGCGGCCCTGAAAAGAAATTCAGATGAAGTAAATTCATCCTTATCATTTACGTCAGCGGCCTTTTTATAATAGTCCAGTGCATCGTCATTTTTCTTGAGTTCTGCACTTGCATCTCCCATCATTCCTAAAGCACGGCTTTTGATTTGCGTAGCCTTATGCGCATCAAAATCTTTTAAAAACTTTATTGCCTTATCATATTGCTTTAAGTGAAGATAGCATGCACCTGCATAGTACTCACAAAGATTTGCCGCGTCAGTTCCGGAATACCTGTTAATTATTTTCAAAGCGCCCGGATTTACGCCATCACCATTCAGGCATTTGGCGGCAAGAAGCGCTTTCGATGAATCGGAAGGTGCATTACTAAAATCGGTAAAATATTTTTGTGTTACAAAAACAACGTCATTGGCCTTCTCTTCTTTAGGAGCTTTAAACATGTACTTATATACAAGCCAGCCTCCTAATATAATTATTATTGCAGAAGCAATAAACGTTACCGGTTTACTGTAATCTGCCCAAAAGCCACGGGCTCTTTGAACTACATCCACATCTTCTTGTTGTACTTTTTTCTCAGCCATCAAATTTATATTTGGTATTATTTTAAATCCTCTTTTATAGTAAAGAGGACAATATCTGAATTAATCTGTTATAAAAGGGTAGTCATTTTCCGCATATACATCCTGGTAAAGTTCATTATCATCGGGTAATGGACTTTCATCCGCAAATTGAATAGATTCTTCTACCTGGGCTTTAACTCTTTCACTTATCTGTTCCGCTTGTTCGTCGGTTACGCCAAATTCTTTTTTTAAAGTAACCAAAGTAGTTTCCAAAGGATCTTTAAGTTTGTATTCTTCCATTTCTTCTTTAGAACGGTATTTCGCGGGGTCGCTCATGCTATGTCCTTTGTATCTGTACGTCTTTATTTCGAGTAAGGTAGGGCCGCCTTTCTCCCGTGCTCTCTTTACAGCCCTTGCAACTCCATCGTGAACGGTTTCGGGCGTCATGCCATCAATTTGATCTCCAGGCATCTCATAAGCATCAGCAAGTTTATAAATATCAAGTACATTGGAAGTACGCTCAACAGAAGTACCCATTGCGTAGTTATTGTTTTCGCAAATGAAAACCACAGGTAATTTCCAAAGCATTGCCATATTAAATGTTTCGTGGAGTATTCCCTGCCTTGCAGCACCATCTCCAAAAAAACAAAGAACTACATTCTCTGTCCCCCTGTATTTCTCAGCAAATGCGAGGCCGGCGCCAGTACCAATTTGAGCACCCACAATACCATGGCCGCCAAAGAACCTTTCTTTCACGCCAAACATGTGCATGCTTCCACCTTTTCCCTTACTGCATCCGGTAGCTTTTGCGTACAACTCAGCCATACATGACTTAGCCGAAACACCCTTAGCGATTGCAAGTGCATGATCGCGGTAGGCAGTTATAAAAATATCATCAGGCGTAGTTGCCGTCATACAACCTGCAGCAATTGCTTCCTGCCCAATATACAAATGGCAAAAGCCACGTATTTTTTGCATACCATACATCTGGCCCGCTTTTTCCTCAAACCTCCGAAGAAGAAGCATTAGTTCGTACCAGTATAAGTAAGTTTCCTTTGAAAACTTTGTAGCCAAATTTTTTTATTTTAGGCGGCAAAGATAGGGTAAAATAAAAAATAAAATCCGCCAATTGTAAATCATACGCAATTCAAATTATCGTGCAGATTTTCTGTATGCTATAACCAGTTGTTTATATTGTTAGGATCCCAAACCGGCAGTCCAGTTTGAGCACGTCATTAATAAGCCTAAAAAAAAATTGGTTTATCAATGTCTGCTTATGGTGCACAATATTTTGATATGCGAGGTAAGACCAATGCATTATTTAATGCAGACAGGTAAGTTCATAATAAAACAAAACCGGCGAGACGCCGGTTTGCCATAATTCATTTTGAATCGCTTTAGTATATTCCTGATATTTAATTTTTGCTATTTACCTGTGCCAATGTTGCTTCTCCAATGATCTTATCGATTACCTTAACGGTTTCATCAACATATATATCGGTACCAACCCTTTTAAGGAACTGCTTGTTCTTGGCCACTTTATCTTTATCATTTGCAATCTCAATTGAATCTTTTTTGAGGTTCTCAACACTCAGGTCTTTCGGAAGTTTGGAAAGCTCTTCGAGGTTTTTTGAAGTTGTTTTTACTTCCGATAATCTCGCACGATACTTGGTAATATTAAGCGGAGTTTCATTATCACTATATTTATCTAGCAAGCTTACATCATCTCTTATTCCTTTGAATCTTTCACTCTGGTTTATTTCAGAATTAACTGAACTTATTACAGAATTAAAACTATAGCCCGGGTTCCACGTGGTATAATTTGCCTTAGGTATCTCGTCCCAGGCCAGTGCATCAGGATTATCTTTCTCACGGAATTTTGCATTTTCCAATCTGTCGGGAATAATGATATCGGGAACTACTCCGTGTAATTGCGTTGCTCCACCGTTAATGCGATAGAATTTTCTGAAAGTAAGTTTGATATCACCAAGGCCTTCATTAGGTTTTGAAAACAACGGATTTTCTGCCTGTGGATCAAGAGAGATGCTGCGTTGAACTGTGCCTTTGCCATAGGTAGAGGTACTTCCTATCACAATCCCGCGATGGTAGTCCTGTATTGCTGCAGCGAATATCTCCGAAGCGGAAGCGCTGAGTTCATCTACCATTACTGCCAAAGGCCCGGTATATAAAACCTCTTTATCTCTGTCGCTTAAAATATTTGCTTTTTCATCGCGCCCTTTTACCTGGCAGATCGGGCCATCTTTGATAAACAAACCGGCCATGTCAACCACATCATTTAGAGAACCTCCGCCATTTCCGCGAAGATCAATTACAATACCTTCCACGTTTTCAGCTTTTAATTTTTCAACCTCTTTAGCAACGTCGGTAGCCGACCTGCGGGCGGAAGGATCATCAAAGTCTGCATAGAATTCAGGTAAATAGATATAACCAATCTTGTGAGTTCCGTTTACGATCGCGCTTTTAGCAAAAGTATCATCAAGAGAAATCTTATCTCTTATTATGGGAACTACTTTAAGGCTTCCGTCTGATTTCTTAAGTGTAAGTCTTACTTCCGACCCTTTTTGAGCGCCGCGTATCAGCTTTACGGCATCTGTTACAGCATAGCCTGTGACATCTATTGGCGCTTCCGGTCCTTGTGCAATTTTTATGATTTCATCTTCGGGTTGTATATCACCTGATTTCCATGCAGGGCCACCAGTAATAAGGCTGGCTATTTTTATTTTTCCATCATCTTCCTTCAATTGGGCACCTATTCCAAAAAAAGTACCGCTCAATAATTCATCAAAACTCCGCTTATCTACAGGAGCAAAATAAGTTGTATGCGGATCCATGCTGCCAGTGATTGCATTTACAAAATCACTAAACATATCATCGGATGTATTATGATTTTTCAGGGTTTGAAAGTAGCGGTCCATTTGCCTCGAAACTATTTCACGAGCTTCACGCTCCAATGTTGAATCTGCCTTTGCGCCATTCTTCTTAAATACTGAATCTTTAGCCGCTACATGTTTATCTCTTTCGTCTTGCAAATCTACAAACCTGCCAATCACAAGGTACTTGAGACGCTTCCTGCCATAATCCATGCGCTCAGCTTCTGTTGTAGGAAAACTTCTTTTTTCACCGTCGAGCTGCAACGATTCATCTTTGGTAAAATCAAAGGGCTTTGAAAGTATGTCTTTATAAAACTTCGAAATCTCATCAACACGGGTGAGGTAAACTTTACTGATTGAAAAAAAAGATTCAAGGGGAGATCCATGAATCTCATCATCTATTTTCGTGTCGTATTTTTTAAACCCGTCAATATCTTTTTGATAAAAAATATATTTATCAGGATCGAGGTCGTCTATATATTTATTGAGAACTTCATGTGAAAATTGATCGTCAATTGTCTTAGGGCTGTAGTGGCCCTGTTCTAAGACAATACCCACATTCCGAAGTATTCTTTCATACTTAGTTTTAGGATTATCGTCTTTCCTGTCTCCGCGGCCCATAACGCCGTAGGTAAGAAATAAACCTCCACAAATGAGTACTAGCAGTACTGGTAAAAATTTTTTGCTCATAATAAATTTCGTTAAAGAATTCATACGTAAAAATAACAGAAAATAGATTCGTGCCTTAAAATTAGGCTGTTTAATTAACAAAGGTTTGTAAAATATATGGACGGTTATTTCAGGATATTATTGCCTGCAGAAGTTATAATTTTAGTACAATTCGCCGATGCTATTTAATTCATGGAGATATATTGACTATTGAATACATAAAAGGCGTTGGTTTGCTTAAGAATTCAATTTGACATAAAACAATAATGCCCCAAGAATACTTTGAGTTTAAACAATTCCGGATAGACCAGGATAGATGCAGCATGAAAGTGTGTACAGATTCCTGCGTATTTGGTGCATGGATGGCCGGTAAGATTGCGGAGAAATCACCGCGAAAAATATTAGATATTGGAACCGGCACGGGCCTGTTGAGTTTGATGGTTGCACAGAGAAACAGTTGCTTAATTCATGCAATAGATATCGACAGTAATTCGCTGCTCCAGGCAAAGGAAAATTTTCAATCGGCACCGTGGAGCCATCAAATGCAGGCATTTTGCGGTGATGTAAAAAGCTGGACTTCGAACCCACAGTATGATTGCATTATCTCAAACCCTCCTTTTTATGAGAACGATCTTCTGCCGGCAAAAAAAGGAAAGCTCGATTCCAAGCATAGCAACACCCTTTCCCTTCCCGAACTTATTATCGCCACCGAAAGATTATTAAACGAAAATGGTTTTTGTGGAGTGTTGCTTCCATATTCAAGAGCCGAATATTTTGAAAAAGAAGCTCTGAAATACTCGCTTTTTGTGAATGAAAAATTATATCTAAGACAGTCATTGATACATAATTATTTCAGGGCGATATTCATACTGGAGAAAAAACAACATCCTGTTGTACAGAGCGAAATTTCTATCAGGGATGATACCAACGAATACACCACAGAGTTTGTCTCTTTATTAAAAGATTATTATTTATACCTCTAAATTATCTCCACCACCTTCAGAATATCTAACCGGAAAATTAAACGCCTGCATATTCTTTCATATAATCATAAACAGAAGTAAGGTTGCCGTTTTTCACGATGGTAGCGTGGGTAAGAAGTTTAGAACCGCCGTTCAATAAATCTTTAAGAATATATTTAATAAGTTGCTCTCCAAAATACCTGCTGGCATCTCTCGGCAATTCATTGGGAAGATTACCCACAGCCATCACATCCACAGACCCCGCAAGGTAAGGTTCAGTGATAAGCCCGGAGATTTTATCAACACCATAAACCGGATTTTCAATTGTTGCGTCTCCAAGGTTACACGGTACTGAACCATTGTGGTCATCAGAAATATCAGCAATGGTATTTGTGTTGAAATCTTCCCGCTTAAGATCTTCCATATCAAACAGGCGTGGAATCCTTTCTTCCCAGTAAACACCATTCATCAAAATATCTGTTTCGCTCAGGTAATTTTTAAAGAGGCAGGTAAAATCTTCCGGGTGCTCATGAAATTCGCTACGGCTATACTTTTCTGTTAGGTTATGTTTATAAAGATCCAAACCCTTCAGGTGAACATATACGGGATACGAAAATTTTTCATTCAAATATTCATCCGGCTCTACTTCATGAATTTCCATAAGGTTCATTATTTCCAATATGCCATGCGCCACTCTCCCGCTGCCGGTAACAGCAACTTTTACGATCGGAAGGTTCAATCCGAAATAGGTATGAATTAATTGCTGGAAATTCTTTTGTTTGTAAACCCTCGCGAGTGAAAAATTTCCGGTACGGTTTCCATAAGCCATTATTCCATTATGCGCTCCTACTACACCGGCAAAAAATCCAAATCCTATTATACGCGTTCCATCGTCATGCTCAAGGCACTCGTAATCTATAAGCGTAATTTTTTTGCTGATGATATTGTGCAAAAGGTTTTTATTATAGGTCTGCATTTTTTTTGTATGTGAGAAAAAGAAGTAGGTCTTTTCAGGAACAAGCATAGCCACAGGAACTTCTTTTATTCCAAGCAGCACATCGCAATCACTCACGTCTTCTTTCACCTCAATGCCTGCTTCAATATATTCGCGGTCTTTGTAGCAACGCGTATCAGAATGTTGTACAGTAATTTTGATGTTCATATTTTCGCCGATCCATTTACACTGTTGCGGTGTAAGGGCCACCCGGTTATCGGCAGGTATCTTACCTTCTTTTATCAATCCTATCTTTAGCATTCATTCATTTTTTGAAAGCGGCAATTTACATTTTCCAATCAACATTCATTTGTAACTTTGAATATGAATTATTTTGAATTGTTTGAAATACCCGTGAGCCTTATTGTTGATCAGACCAAACTTCCCTTGCAATATTTTGCTTTGCAAAAAAAATACCATCCTGATTTTTTTACCAATGCTAACGAACAGGAACAGGAGGAGGTTTTGGAAAAATCTTCCATGATCAATAAAGGATTTAAAACACTTAAGGATAGTGATGAAACTATAAAATATGTTCTTATGTTGAAGGGCTTATTGCAAGAGGAAGAGAAATATGAATTACCACCGGATTTTTTAATGGAAATGATGGAGCTAAATGAAGGCCTGATGGATGAAGACATTTTGAATATTGAAGAAACAGAAACCAAAATCTTCCAGTTACAAAAGAACCTTTATAGCGAAGTTCAAAATATAATTGAGGACTACAGTGACGAACGTACGACTGAAGCGCAGCTCCTGCAAGTAAAAGACTATTATTACAAAAGAAAATACCTGAAACGTATTTTGGAGAGATTGGACGGAATGCGTAATATTGCGCCCTCCCGATAAATATCGGGGTAAGCCCGGATGGCGGAATTGGTAGACGCAGCAGACTCAAAATCTGCCGTTCGCAAGGATGTGCAGGTTCGATTCCTGTTCCGGGCACAATAAAGCCTTATGAATATTTGATTTGTAAGGCTTTTTTTATTTTTCTATTTGCATTACTACTGAGAAATAAATCGCGAAAAATTTACCCATGATAAATTTTAGAGTCGATAATAAAGTCGCGTTAGTAACCGGTTGCAGCCGCGGCATTGGAATGGCGGTAGCTATTGAACTGGCAAATGCCGGAGCCGATATCATTGGCGTGAGTAACAGTATGCCGGATAATGGCAGTGAAGTGAGTAAAGCCGTAGAAGTCGCAGGCAAAAAATTCTATCCTTATGCTGCCGATTTTTCTGAGAGGGAATCGTTGTACCATTTTCTTGATAGGGTAAAAACCGATCATCCGCGAATTGATATTCTTGTAAATAATGCAGGCCATATCATGCGCAAACCTGCCACAGAACATCCGGATGAATACTGGGATACAATCATTGAAATTAATCTGAATGCACAATTTGTAATAACAAGAGAAATTGGTAAGCGAATGGTGGAGCAACAATCCGGAAAAATAATATTCACCTGTTCATTGCTGAGTTTCCAGGGAGGTATTAATGTACCCGGATATGCTGCGAGTAAAGGCGCTATAGCCTCCTTATTAAAAGCATTTGCCAATGAATGGGCATCTCATAATATTAATGTAAATGGTGTAGCCCCGGGATACATTTCCACAGATAATACAATACAGCTTCGTAACGATCCCGACAGGAGCGCAGCCATACTGGCAAGAATACCCGCTAACCGCTGGGGCACTCCAGGAGATTTAGCCGGCACTTATGTTTTTCTTTCATCTCCTGCCTCTGATTATGTCAATGGCTCCATCATTACGGTTGATGGCGGCTGGATGGGGCGATAATATTAATCAATTGAGAAAATAAAAAACACATGCAAATAAGATTTCAAAACAGCCCAAAGGAAACTAAGAAAATGACTACGGAAGAACTGAGGGAGAATTTCCTGGTAGAAAAATTAATGGAAGACGACAAAGTGAATTTAGTTTATTCTCATTATGACCGGGTAATTGTGGGAGGCGCAAAACCTGTATCAGCAACAATTGAATTATCTAATCATGAAGAATTGCGTGCCAATTATTTTTTACAAAGAAGAGAGATGGGAATTATAAACGTAGGTGGTAAAGGAAGTATAGTTGCCGGTGATAAAAAATTTGACCTAAATAAACTTGACGCTTTATACATCGGAAAGGGAACCCAAAAAGTCTTGTTTACAAGTGTTGACAAGAATGATCCTGCCGTTTTTTATTTATTGTCTGCACCGGCGCATCGTGATTGTGAAACAAGGCTTATGAAAAAAGAAGAAGCTTCGCCTGTTGAACTTGGCGCCATGGAAACTGCCAACAAAAGAACCATTTATAAATACATTCACGCGGAAGGAATTCCAAGTTGCCAGCTTGTAATGGGATTAACTATACTGGCTGAAGGGAGTGTGTGGAACACCATGCCTGCACATACACATACCCGCAGAATGGAAGCGTATTTTTATTTTGATGTGTCAGCAGAGCACCGCGTAATTCATTTTATGGGAGAACCAAAAGAAACACGGCATTTGGTTATTGCCAATCATGAAGCTGTTGTGTCTCCGCCGTGGTCTATTCATGCGGGTTGCGGCACCTCTAACTATGGATTTATTTGGGGGATGGCCGGTGAAAATTATACTTACACTGACATGGATCCCGCTCCCGTAACAGAATTGTTATAACCTTAAATTCCAAGAATTCGCAATTAAATCTTTCGTCATTTTTTATTTTATTCCAAGATCTTTTTGGATTTGTTCTAACGATCTTCCTTTGGTTTCCGGCATTACTCTCCAAATAAAGATAAAAGAGAATAACATCATTACACTATAAAATATAAATGAATAAAACCCACCGTTTTTACTTCCTTCCACAATGATTGGAAATGTCCATGAAATGATCGCGGCCATTATCCAATGCGTAAAGCTTCCTAAAGAACCTCCCTGTGAACGGACAGAATTTGGAAATATTTCTGAAATAAATACCCAAATTACCGCCCCCTGCGAAAAGGCAAAAAATGCGATGAAACCGATCAGGTAAAAAATTACAGAAGTTCCACCACCACCGGCACTTTGAAATGCATACGCCGTAAGTGCAAGAAATACGATCATACCAATGGCCCCGGTAAGTAATAATTTTTTTCTGCCAAATTTGTCAATCACTGTCATTGCCAGTAATGTAAAAAAAAGATTGGCGGCTCCTATATAAACTGATTGCTGAAAAGAATCTGCCTGGTTAAATCCTGCCATCTCAAAAATTCGCGGAGCATAATATAAGATGGCATTGATACCCGATAACTGGTTGAACATAGCCAGCAGCACCGCATACAAAATAGGTTTGTTGAATTTACCGTTGAATAAATGTTCTTTTGTGCCGTGTTTTGACAATTCATGTTCTTCTTTTATAAGGCCGATTGCATCGTGTTCTCCTGTTTTTTCAAATATCTTCTTAGCTTCTTCATCTCTTCCATTCAGTACTAACCACCGCGGGCTTTCCGGAATAGTTCGAAGCAGAATCGCAAACATGGCTGCAGGCACCACCATAATCCCTAACATCCACCGCCATGAATCTTCGCCAATACCTCTCAGTAAAAAATTCGTAAGAAAAGCCACGAGGATGCCAAGCACAATATTTACCTGGAAAGAACCAGCTAATCTTCCCCGAATTTTTGCAGGTGCTATTTCAGAAATATACATAGGACCCACAACCGAAGAAGCACCTACGGCTATGCCGCCGATAAAACGAAATATGATGAACAAAAGCCAAATAGGCGTAACCGCACAGCCTACTGCTGAAAGCAAATACAAAATCGCGATGAAAGATAATACCGCTTTTCTGCCATATTTCTGCGCAGGTATTCCCGCGATTATTGAACCTACAACCGTACCGATAAGACTGGAAGCAACCGTAAAACCAAGCCATCCCGAACTCAACGACCAGAGTTGTTGAATCGTTTTTTCGGCACCGGAAATTACTGCTGTTTCAAACCCGAATAACAGGCCGCCAAGAGCGGCGATCAATGAAACTCTTATTGGATAACCATAACCTTTTAGTGATACTTGTGATGAAGGAGTATCAATCGTTTGAGTTTGCATATACAAGTTTTATCTTATGAAATGAAATACAGATTTATACAAAATATTTCAACTTGATGGATTTATTTTTCGCGGGTCAATCAATTTGTCCTTCCGATGAACGAACTACATCATTAACACGAAGCCTTCAAGGTACAATTCCATATTTATTTCTCTTATAATTTCCGTGAGCTAATAAATAAAATTTTGCCAAGGGAATTAATTTAGAGAAAGCCTGCATGCTGGCATTGAAATAAAAGTGACCCATAATCATAAATGAAAAAAGATTTTCTTACCTCCGCCAGCAATGCAAAAATTCTTTGCCAAAGACAAACGGAATATTGGTTGAAGAATAAAACAAACTGGCAAATAAGTTTGAACATGTTCTTTCTTCTTGCAATCTATTCTTCCTGATCCGGTCTTTGGAAAAAGTTATTGGTGATTACTCTTCAATATTTATAATAACCCTTTTAAATAATTCTATAATATATTTATGCCTTTGCCATAAATCTCATTTTCATGAAACAAAGGTTTGAAGTATTGGATACATTCCGGGGCTTTTTTTCATTTCTTGTCGCATTGTTCCACCTGGCGAATTTGAACAATTCTTTCCTGGTTCAAAACATGTTTGTAAAAAACGCTTACCTGTTTGTTGATTTCTTTTTTGTTTTAAGTGGGTTTGTGATTGCTTATAACTATGAAGCAATAATTGTGTCCGCAAAGGGCTTATTAAGTTTTTTCAATAAAAGATTCTTCAGGTTGTTCCCCTTGCATCTCGCCGTACTGCTTATATTTCTTGTGTATGTAATTGGCAGAAACTCCTTTGGGCATCCTTTTACCGAGATGCAATGGCATGAATACAGTAAGGAAACTTTTTTTACCACCCTGTTTTTTGTAAATTCCATAAAATTTCCCGGGATAGATTACCTAAGCTGGAACACGGTTTCATGGTCCATTAGCGCAGAGGCTATTTCTTATTGTGTGTTTGGAATTCTTATGATTGTATTGAGCAATTACAAGAAATTAAAACTGTTGTTTTACGTCTGTATCGTCGTTTTAGCTTATGCTGCATTAAAATTCTTAAATGGCGATTTCTATTTGTTTCAAACATTTCAAAATGGTTTTCTAAGAGGCCTTATTGGTTTTTTTACAGGTTGTATTTCATTTAAGATTTACATGAAGATTAAAGATTACAAACTCTCTTTTAATTTCGCCAGTTTATTGGAAACAGCTTTCCTTTTAGTTGCGATATCAGCCGTTTGCCTTGGAAAATACCTTTCGGGTTATGGCTTTATTTATGAAATCGTATTCATGGGCACACTACTGATTTTCGCGTTTGAGAGAGGGGTGTTATCTAAATTTTTTCTGAGCATTCCTCTTCTAAAAAAACTGGGTAAGATTTCTTATTCTATTTACCTGAATCAAATAATTGTGCTAGTTCTTTTTGACATCATTTTCAAAAAATTTAGCAAGGCAAATCAATTTATTGATACCGGCCTGGTATGTGCTATTTCAGTTGCTTTATTCGTGGTAAGCTGGTGGACCTATAACAATATTGAAAGACGGTTTATGAGAGGAATGAAAAAGGCGACCAAAAATTAATAGTTCTATCTTGCCAGTAAGCTGGTGCCCTTTCGCAGATATACCCTATTGTCCACGCCTACCCCTTCAACTATCCAGGCTACTACCTGGGACAATTGCGGAATACCTTTGAACCTTCCATCCCAACCGGACTGCAAAGTATTTGTTTCGAATAATTGTTGTCCGGCCCTGTTGAATATTTTAAAATAGAGAAGTTCTTTTATTCCAAATACTACCGGCCGCAAAAGATCATTAAGTCCATCACTATTAGGGGTAAATGCATTTGGTACATACACTTCTACTTTCTCAATTGTTTTTACCAGTTGGGTATCTACGGTTACACATCCACTCCTGGTTTTGATGTCTATAGCGTACAATTGATCGGTACCACCGGTAAATGTGGGGGTAAAACTTGTTTGCGTATTTAACGAACTGCCAGGTCGCCATAAAACAGTATCTCCAAATGGTCTTGCAGAAAGATCGAGCGGTAGTTCAACAACAGCATATTTAACCGGGTAATTAATACCGGGCCTGGGGTCATCAATGATAATATTTTGAATTTTTGTAGAAAGACTGCAGCCATCATTATTAACGAGAAATGCATAGTATGCACCAGTTTTATTTACGCGGTAGCTTGAGCGGTTAGCTCCGTATATGGGGCTGTTATCCATTACCCACTGAATTTTTTCCGTAGGCTGAACGTGCAATATTGCGCTGTCTTCACTATCTGAACAAAACATAGGGCTTCCCGTCAATCGCAAACTGCTGTCGATAATCGAAGCCGTTACCACCACCGTGTCCTGGTTGATACATCCTCCCCCATCATGATTGGTTGTAAGAATGTAGCTTGTTGTTTTATCAGGGGCAGCTATAGGATTTGAAATATTCGGATCAGACAATCCTTCTTCGGGACTCCAGCTATAAACCAATCCTGGCTTGGAAATAACACCAAGGGGTACCGGGGCTTTATTACATGAAAGTGTATCTGTTCCGGCATTTGAATTTACAGTTAAAGAGTCCACCAATACAGCGTGCAAAGTATCCACACAACCGTAGCCGTTATAGGGCACCACAGTTACAGCGTAACTCGATCCGCTTAGAGGCGGTGGGTGAAAAGCAATAGTTTGTTGATTGCCCAACACCTTTGTAAAATTATTATCATACCAGGTATAAGTTTGATAACCATACGGCGCGGTTAGATTAACAGCAGTGTCGTCAATGCAATAAGTAGTTCCAACAAACTCACTCGAGCATTCGGAGTTCACGTCAATATATGCATATCCAAAATGTCTTCTGAAAGTACAATCTGCTGTTTTAAAAAACAGTTGAATAGTTTTCCCCGCATTTCCATCAAGATTTACTGAAACTGCTGACCAATCTTTACACCAAACCGGGGTTCCTCCACCTTGATTAGAAGATTCAAAAAAGCCCGGCAACAATGAACCATACGGGATAAATGTAAAGGAAGAACATTCTATTTTTTTATTGTCGGTAACATTAGTGACTTCAATTACTAACCTAGGTTGCTGCCATTGCTCATGATTGGGATCCTGAAAGACTACTGCATAGTGGTATATCAGCGAATAAATATCCTGGCCGGCAGGAATGGTAAATGTATATGAAATCCCTTCCGCTTCTGTGCCCGCAGTATTATTGCCCAATCTTATCGAATGGCCGCTGCCATTTGGGCAATTTACGGGGAAGCCTCCATAAGGATCTACTCCATTACCAGAATTTGCAGTGTACATGGTTTGTCGGCTAAACGTCGGCCCTCCTGCAGGATACAAATCAATAACATTTTCACGGCCAACTTCTTCAGCAGTCCCAAGGTAACATTGCCAGCCCCTAAAAGTTCCTGTTTCAAAATCAATGTTTACAGGGCAGGTTTGGGCATTCGCAAAAAAATAGGCCGGACATAAGATTAAGCCCCATACTAATAATTGTAATCTCAAATGATAAACCCGCATCTTAGTTTTATAACGACTTGAAGAATATTAGGGTTGCCTTGCTTGCTTCTATGAAGTTAAAAACTTTATTTGAAGCGTACGTGATTAATCTTGATTAAGCAAGGGACATTGTGCCAGGCGAAAAAATTGCAAAAATTTTACGCGTGGGCAAGCCTTATTCGACCGGCAAAAAGCGAGGAACAATCTTAAGCGTAGGTCTAAATTCAACGTGCTTAAAGTACTCATTGGGTTTGAGTCCTTTCAAATCTTTTAAAGCTATTAGAGAAATGTTAGCGCTTTTCGGGTATTATGAGTCAGATCTTATTTCACCTGGACATTTAGTGTGCTTATTAATTTGATATTTGTAAAAGAAAAACTTGGGTACGTCAGCGCATTGTTACTCAAGCAACTTACAAGTACTTTAATTCTATAAATGAATATAACTTGTACTGAAATTTTATCATGAAGATAGCCTTACTTACTATGGGCACACGGGGAGATGTGCAACCATTTGCAGTGTTGGGGAAAGCTCTCAGACAGCGCGGCCATGAAGTAACACTTGCTACTGCAAAAAATTTCTCATCATTTGCAGATTCTTATGGCCTCCGTTTTGCTTCGGTTGATGCCGATTTCCAGGCGATTCTTAATTCTCCTGAAGGCAAGAAAATGATGAGCAATCCTTTCAGTACGCGAAAACACCTTGACCGGCTTATTTATCCAATGATCTACGATTCTCTTAAAACTTTTTACCACGTCGCAAAAGAGAATGACAAAGTTCTTTTTCATGTAAAAGCAATGGCAGATTATTTTATTGACCATGTGCCGGGAAAGTTGATAAGAACAAACGTTGTCCCCGCTATTGAACCAACTAGCGAATTCATAAATCAGATCTTCAGTACTTTTCATTTACCTGCTTTTCTCAACAGGCTTAGTTATAAGCTTTCTGATCTCGGCCTTAAAATGATGAGCAAGCCGGTAAACAAATTCAGAAAAGAAATTGGCATAGCAGGCAAATATGCAAAGCCCGCATTACCGGCCATCTATGGCATTAGCCCACTGTTTCTTCCCCGCCCGAAAGATTACCCGGTTGACAGTCATTTTACAGGTTTCTGGATGGATAGCTCGTCCATAGGATTATCAAAAGACTTGCTTGATTTTATAAACGACGGTACGCCGCCGCTGCTAATTACATTTGGCAGTATGCCTTATGAAAGTAAAATAGATCTACCAGGTTTACTTCAAAGGTTGACAAAGTCATTAAATACGAGATTAATTATCGTAAAGGGTTGGGGATTGAATGATGTGCAACAACTGGAACAAAACAAAAACATTAAAGTAATAGAGTCCGCCCCTTATGAAGAACTATTCCCTTTTGTAAAAGCAGTCGTGCATCACGGAGGTATTGGCACAATTGCCTCATGTTTAAAAGCAGGGAAACCTTTTTTAACATGCCCTGTTCTGTACCCGTTAGGCGATCAGCATTTTTGGGGAACTGTTGCTTATAAAAAAGGTGTAGGCCTTAAACCAATTCCTTTAAAGCATATAAAAGAAAATACATTTATTGAGGCCGTAAAAGAGTTGCTTAATAGTAAAACATTATACGGCAACAGCGAACGATTAATGGAAAAGATGAAAAAGGAAAATGGTGTTGCCAATGCTATCGAGCTTATAGAAAACAGGTATTGATTTATCTTTTTTCCTCTGTTGTGATTTTTCTATATTGCAATGAAGATTATCAGAGCACAACACTCTAAGCTAAAATTTACGAAAAACATTTCCTCTTTCCCCATTTATAAGTGAAATATAAAAGCAACAAAATAACAAGTGATTGAAATAAAATCAAGCTATTAGTTAACACCTTCGACGCGATATTTTCAGTAAAGGCCGGAAGCGGTTCTCCACCGGGCAAACCTGAAAGTGGCGGATAGATGGTATAGCCGCTAACTATAACTTTTGCATAAGGTGAAATTTGTGTAATCAATAAACCAATATCAAAAACTAAAACACATCCCACAATTAATATTATCCAATTGGGAAAGGTTTCGCTGAATGAATTCCTCTTTTCCTTTATCATAAAAACTACGAATGATACTACAAGGAAAAACGCCATCATTAAAGACAACTTTGAAAATACAAAATAGGTATCATGCAAATGAACGTCGATTGTATGTTTGAAATTCATTCTGAACAAAATGCCTGCAAATATTAATGTTGCCAAAAAGGACATCATTAGCCAAAAAAATTCTCTCAGCAGGTATTTGTTATTTTTCAAAATAGATAAAGTTTACCATGAATTAATTGTCTTCCCCGCCTTGAATATAAGCCATTATTCTGCTTTGACGCTCCTTTTTGCCCGTTCGTCTCATTTTTAAAAATACAAAGCATACACAGAATATTTTTGTTCTGCAATTGAAATTATTGCAAAGAAAAAAACAACAGACTTTCCTTTAAACAAAAAATTATAACAATTAAAAAATCACAATTATGAAAAAGAAAATCTTATCTATCGCTCTTGGTTTAGTACTCATGGCGATTGGAACAACAACTTATGCTGCTGATAAAAATATCAATAGCGATAAAAAGCCAACTCCTGTTGAAAAAGTAGCGAAAAATTTCGGCGAACAATTTAAAGACGCGGTGGATCCAACTATATCCACTGCAAAAAATGGCTTTATCGTTCAATCTGAAATTGATGGGCATAAAATAACTGCTGCTTACAATAAAAAAGGCAATTGGGTTTATACACTCAACGGTTATTCAAGGAATAATCTTGATAAAAATATTATCGAAACTGCCATGCCCGCTTACCCAAACTATTTCATTACAGGAATGCAAAAAGTAGATCAGCCTGGAAAAAAATCCGTTTACCTTGTGTACATCGAAGGCCGCAAATCATTCAAGACATTAACAGTAAGTAATAGCTCTGTTGAAGTGCTACAGGATATTAGAAAAGCCTGAGAAAACGAATGCTTATAATACTTGTTTTAAAGCCTGTTAGAAACAGGCTTTTCTATTTTACAATGGCAATGGCCATGCCATCGTGTTCCTTGGCCCCCACCGTTTGAAATATCGTCGCCGTAACCTGCGGGCACTGGGATAAAAATTTATTGAATCTTTTTACACCGGCTACCATTTCATCCGGGCTTTCTTCCAGTAGTATTTTTCCTTCCCGGATTACATTGTCTGCAATAATCAATGTGCCCGGCTTTGAAAGTTTTAAAGCCCATTGAAAATACTCGGTGTACGGTGGTTTATCTGCATCAATAAAGATCATATCAAAAGGGCCGGCACCTTCGGTTTCTAATTGCGGCAAAATGTCAATCGCTTTACCGAAACGGATTTCGATTTTTGACGCGAGTCCGCAACGATCAAAATTCTTTTGCGCAACCTCTGCATGTTTTTTATCAATTTCCAGTGTTACCAATTTACCATCATCGGGTAACGCCCTTGCCATCCAAATGGTGCTGTAACCACCAAGCGTACCCATTTCCAATACCTTCTTTGCATTACACAGTCTTGCTAATATTTGTAAAAATTTGCCCTGGTTCGGCGAAATGCTTATCTGGGGAATGCCGGAATCAATAATGGATTTTTCAGTTTCCTTCAGGCAATCATCTTCATCATGAAAAAGCTGACTGATGTATTTATCTACCGATTCAAAAAGTTCTGAGTTCATTTGTTGGCTGGTTTTTTAATGATTAATTAAAGATACTTCTGCTAAAGTTAAATAGATGAAACTTAAAATATTTTATTAAACGAATGGAAGGATTCAATACATAATACATCAAATAGTGGTGGCTGTATATAACCATACTCTTCCGACTTCTGGTTCTGACGCCCCGGCCAGGTGAACTTTAAGGCCGGGCTAATAGAAAAAGTCCGGCAACTTTGCAACATTTCACAGGTAAAATTTCTAACGAAAAAAGTAAAATTTGCGAAAAGCCAACGTATTTATACTCAATCTTTAAGGTATTGTTTTACAAATGAAATTTTTTTGCAATTCTGTACAATTAAAGTCTAAAAAGTTAGTTATTAGATTATTGGTTCCTATGTAATAATCCTTTGAAAATCCAATCATTCTATGTTGCCAGTATTCGTAATCCTCATTCTTCTCACGGCCGTTGCTTCCTTGTTTTATTTCTTAAATTATTTTTCAAATTCTGACAGAAAGAAAAAAGAAAATCTTTTTCTGCAACTTAGCAAAGAAGGGACTTCAAACAATCTTGTTTTTTGCAGCCAGGAAATTCTTCAGCGTAAAGTAATTGGTATCGACGGAATTCACCGGAAAATAATGATCCTGGAAAAAATTAAAAACAATTACAGTTGCTCGGTGATATCACTCGACGAAGTGGAACACTGCGAATTGGTAAAGAGTTGCGGTTCCCTTCATGTAGCCAATCTTAAAAAATTTGATATAGAGAAAAAACGTGAGGCGATTGAGCTCCAGTTTGAATTTAAAAACCACACCCAACCCGCTTCCATCAAATTTTATGATAGCCTTGTAAATTCGAAAAGAGAATTTGAATTATTAAAAGCCAA
>JBBSBD010000091.1:0-21840 GCA_038251675.1 Chitinophagales bacterium
CTGTAGCACCTGCTTTTTTCGCAGCATCATATATTTCTTCTATAAGCGTGTTACTTATATTATGCGCCATTTTTCGTTTTTGCTGAAAACCAAAATCAAGAATCTCTCCAAACTCATGCAAGCGGCCTTTTAACAGTGCTTCCTTCATCATGCGTGCCTGTTCTTTCAGTTGGTGCATGGCCTCAATACTTTTTGCGTTTTTTTCGTTTACATTTTTCACCTGCTCATTTATAATTGATGCACTTTCCCTGCTGGTGGCGGTAAAATATAGAACCAAATTATTTTCAAGTTCGTGAAGATAATTTGATTTGATCCGCAGAGGATTTACGATCACTTTATCGTCTTCATAAAATTCCATAAAATTCACTCCACCAAACATTGCGGCATATTGATCCTGTTTGCCGCCGGTTAATTTTAAATCTTCTCTTTCTATTTGATAGGCATAATGAGCAATATCATAATCACCAAGCGGAAGCTTTAGCCATTCGACAAACGCTCCAATAATTGCGACAACCAATGTTGATGAAGTGCCGAGCCCGGAGCCTGCCGGAGCATCTACAAATGTGGACAAGCGAAAGCCCGTTAGCGGTAAACCAAAATCTTTATGAATGCGATTGTACACACCTTTTAGTAAATCAAGTTTGCCGTCGATGGGCAACGATTCAGCCCAATCAAACCGCTGTTCTTCTTTCCTGTCGAGTGCCTGTACAATTATTGCATTTTCTTCAACCGGCTCAATATTGGCATAAGCAAAAAGAGAAACGGTTGCGTTTAAAATTGCTCCTCCATATTGATCACTGTAAGGGCTTACATCAGTGCCTCCGCCTGCGAGGCCTATACGTAATGGAGCTTTACTGCGGTAGATCATTTGGAACGAAAAGTTTTAAAAATTGTTTGGGAATAATAACCGGTAAAGTTAAAAGTGTTCTTCCGGGAAACTTAACAATTGTGCTGATAAATACCTTTACTTTTTCCGCGCGAAAATACACCCAAAAAAATTACGAGGCCAACGCCAGGATTTTCTTGACCATTACCTCCCAACTGTATTTCTTTTTTTCTTCACGCAAGCAGGGCAAGAAAGATTCTTCCCCTAATTCAAAATATTCCCTGATCTTTTGAGCAATATCTTCCGGATTGGGCTCAGCGATTAATCCTACTTTTTTATCGGGGACCAATGACGGGAGCCCGCCAACATTTGTTACGATCATTGGTATTTCGAAATGATAGGCGAGGGGCGTAACGCCACTCTGCGTAGCATTCCTGTAAGGTTGTACCACACAATCAGCGGCACATAAATAATATTTGACCTCACTATCTGAAATAAATTGCGTGTGTATAATAAGGTTTTCTTTTATAGATGAATCATTCAATAAATCATGATAGTTTTTTTCGTCTTCATAAAACTCTCCTGCTATCAACAGCTTAATATTTTGCGTAGCAGCATCCTGTTTTAACAACTTCATAGCGTTTAATAATACATCGAGCCCTTTGTATTTTCTAATAAAGCCAAAAAATAAAATCACTTTATCGTTAAGGCCAATACCGAGCTTTTGCCTTGCCACATTCTTAGCAATTTTTTCTCCGAAATTATCGTACAAGGGATGGGGTACAAATTGGGCTGGCTTTGAACGGGCAAATTTTTGCAAGTCTGCAAGTACTTTTTCACTCATGGTTATAAACGCATCTACTGGCTTTAAAAAGTATTTGGTAAAAGGCACATCGCCTGGCCTTTTTTCGTGGGGGAAAATATTATCGGCAATACAAATAACTTTTGTGTGTTTGTTTTTTTTAACCCTCCTTAAAATTGTACCAAGGCAAGGCCCCATAAACGGAAGCCAATACCTCACCACGATAATATCGGGCCTCCTGTTTTTTAATTCGTTACCGACAGCTATCCAATTTAGCGGATTGACAGAATTTATTTTTACTTTAATGGAAATATTTGCAGGTGGCGGTTCGGTGGAATATTGCGTCGTGCCCGGAAAAAGAAAGGAGGGGTATTGGTAAGAAAAAGTATAAATGGTTGCGTGATATCCCTGGTCATTAAATTCTTTCGCCAGCCGCTCATCATACGACGCAAGGCCGCCTCGTAAAGGGTGTGCTGGGCCGATGATGATGACCTCACCCGAACCTCTCTCCGATCCTTCGACAGGCTCAGGAGAGGGCACTATCTTATCTTTACCCTCGAGCGGATATTGTTCCATTTGGTTATTTAAGAATGGATTGTTTCAATATACTGGTTTGAGTTAGCACATTAGCACATTAGTAAATCGGCTAATTAATTTTATCCTCTATCAGGTAATTATTTCTTTCAGCGCCGTTCCTGGATATGAGTTCCCCTAAAAAACCTGCAAGGAAAAGTTGTGTACCGATGATCATGGCGAATATCGCGAAGAAAAATAAAGGTCTTTGTGTTAACCCTGTTCTGTCAAAGAAAAATTTTGTTATGGTGAGGTATATAAAAACGATTAAGCCAAATGCAAATGATATGGTACCCCACAGCCCAAAAAAATGCATTGGGTTTTTTCTGAACTTACCTACAAATACAATAGACATTAAATCGAGGAAACCATTTACAAAGCGGCTCAGCCCAAACTTGGTAACTCCATATTTCCGTGGCCTGTGCTCTACTACTTTCTCTCCAAATTTTTTAAAGCCTGCCCATTTTGCCAACAAGGGAATGTATCGATGCATCTCGCCATACACCTCTATGCATTTTACTACTTTATTCTTGTAAGCTTTTAGCCCGCAATTAAAATCATGCAGGTAAATGCCACTTACTTTCCGGGTTGCGGCATTAAATAATTTCGAGGGAATATTTTTTGAAATCTTGCTGTCATATCTTTTTTTCTTCCAACCACTCACTATATCGAACCCATCTTCAAGAACCATTCGCCTAAGTTCGGGTATTTCGTCAGGGCTATCCTGCAGGTCAGCATCCATTGTTATCACCACGTCGCCCTGTGCTATTTTAAAGCCTTCATTGAGTGCTGCACTTTTTCCGTAATTTCTTTGAAATTTTATTCCCTTTACCAGTGGGTTTTTTTGATGAAGCTCTTGTATTACTCCCCATGAATTATCGCTGCTTCCATCATCTATCATAATTATTTCATAGCTGAAAACATGTTGCTCCATTATTTTCCTGATCCACGCCTCCAGTTCGGGTAAGGATTCAGCCTCATCAATAAGTGGAATAACTACGGAAATATCCATTACTGCAGCGGTTGGTTAGATCCACCAATGGGCGAAACAGGTTCCTTTTTTGTAATTGCGGCACCTACTAACGATGCCAGTGAGCCGAAAATGAGGTAAACAATCAACGAGCCTCCAATAACAAATACCATGAAGAATTTTTTGGTTATCTCTAAACCCTGTGATATCTGTTCTTCAGTCAATTGTTTATTTTTTTGCATGCTGATCCTTGCCTGCTCGATTCCTTTTTCCTTAAATTCAGGAAACAGAACAATAAAAACAATTAGGTAAATTACCATGATAGAAGTCGCAAGGGCAGTAACTTTAAAGCCGTGAGCGAAATAATTTCCAAAGGTAGAGTTGTAGTTTATTTGTTTCCCGTAACTATTTACTGACCATATAATGCCGAGAATAAATATGACGTTACCTACCCATTTGGCCGGTCCATCTAATGGAATGTCTGCAAAATAAATTACAATTGAAGTAACAATAAGAATAAGACCTATTATTATTCCTTTTGTTGATGGCGGTGTTATAGTTTGCTCCATAATATTTTATTTAGTAAGTGAAAAAATTATTCAGACAAAAATAACTTGTCTCCATTAATAATCCCAATCACTTTGCCTTTGAGTGTTTTCCCAATAAAGGCATTGTTATTACATTTTGAATAGATATTTTTTTCTTCAAAAACATATTCTTCATCCGTATTAAATAACGTGAGGTTGGCTGTTTCGTTTTCATTGACCTGCGGCACCTGCAAATTGAAAATGTTTCTCGTATTTTCTGCCTGCATTTTTACAAAATCTGCTGCGCTAATGCCACAGATGCGTGCAGCACCATATACACTTTCAAGGCCTTCCATCCCTTCTTTTGCATATTCAAACTCACATACTTTATGATCCCAATCCTGTGGCTGGTGGTGCGAAGCGATACAATCCACCACGCCATTTTTGATGCCCTCTTTTAAAGCATCCCTGTCTTCTTTTGTTCGCAGGGGCGGATTCACTTTAAGGTTGGTATCGTAGGTAAGAAGATCCTCCTCACAGAAAAATAAATGATAGGGTGTGACAGAACAGCTTACTTTAATTTTTTCTTTTTTTGCGGCGGCAATCAATTCGAGTGACTTTTTGGTTGTCACGCCGGTAAAATGAATTTTAGAGCCTGTGTACTTTGCCAGTTCTATATCGCGGGAGATCAATATTTCTTCCGAAATCGCAGGCTTGCCCTGCAGGCCTAACCGGGTTGAAATAATACCTTCATTCATAAGGCCGCCTGAGCCAATACTTTTGTCGTCGGGCACCTGTATCACCGTGGCATCTATAGCAAGAAGATATTGCAAAGATTTTTGCAGCATCCCGGACGATTGTATCGTTGACAAGCCATCAGAAAAAGCTATTGCGCCGGAATTGTGCATATCGTACATTTCGGCAAGTTCCTTGCCTTCAGCGTTCTTAGTAACCGATCCTATTGGAATTATGTTTACAGGTAGTTGTTTGCTTTTTTGAATTACATATTCCACCTGGCTTTTGTTATGCACGACGGGCTGTGTATTTGGCATAAGCATTACCTGTGTAAATCCACCGGCTGCCGCAGCCATAGCACCCGTTTCCAGCGTTTCCTTGTATTCCTGCCCCGGATCACAAAAATTAGCGAAGCAATCCATCCATCCAACCGAGACATGCAAGCCCTGAGCTCCGATAACTCTTGCGTCGCCTGCATCTAACTTATTTCCAATTTTAGAAATGGTACCATTTTCTATTAGAATATCTTTTGATTGTCCGTGGAAAGGAGATGCGGGAGAAAGTATCGTAGCGTCTTTAATTAAAACCTTCATGAGGTTTATAGAAAAATTTGGTTGCGCGAAGATAACTGAATTAATTATAATTCCTTTTCTGCAGCACAACGGACATTTCTAAGTAATAGTTCCAAAAGAGTGGAATAAAATATTGCACATTTTAATCTTCCCTTGCAAATACTAATTTTATAGTAGATTTATTTTAAAACCTATTTTATTATGCCGCATCAAACAGACTGGCCGGAAGCCATTAAACCTTTGCTTAAAAAATATAAGAAAACAAAACACCCGCTGGATTACCAAAATATATACCAACTGGTGATTATGGTTGTGTTATCGGCCCAGGATTCTGACAGGCATATTAATGAAATTGCCCCTGCATTTTTTGAAGCTTTTCCCGATATGAAATCGCTTTCACGTGCCACTGCAGATCTGTTATTTCCCTATATTGGTAAAGTGAGAAATTTTGGTAATAAGACCAAATGGATTATGGAGATGTCACAAACAATAAAAGACGATAAAAATATTCCGCTCACTTTAGAAGAACTTACGGCACTGCCGGGAATAGGGAGGAAATCAGCCAATGTAATTATGCGTGAAGCCGGAAAAGATCCCGAGGGCATAATTGTTGATTTGCATGTAGTGCGTGTTGCGCCCCGGCTCGGTATCGCATCCGGAACTGATCCTAAGAAAATTGAGAAACAAATAATGGAAGTGTTGCCAAAAAAAGAGTGGGATGCGGGTATGGCTATTTCGTTTCTTGGAAGGGAAATTTGCAGACCGCAACCCAAATGCGAGATATGCCTTATGAATACAGTTTGTGCTTTTTATAACGGGTCAAAATAATACCAATAAGAATTAAAAGATTCAACCCCTGCAGTTTTGCAAGGGTTGAAGAGTGGACGGAATGTGAAGTAATTATTTAAATCACCATTAGCGATGCGACAGCCCACTATTACACATCTGAATTAATGTTATAAAAAATCTTACACGGGTTAATAATATCTGTGCACCTGCCCTGTCTTATATTCATCTAATTTATTTAATATCACCCCCTGTTTTTCTATTTGAAAATAATTTTTTGATTGTATTCCCGGTTTGTGTTCGAGTCAACTATTCTTAGCAGGTAAATCCCATTACTTAAAAACTTGTTTCTCTTCATCTCCAGTTTTTTGTTTATGCTGCTATTAAATGTTTCTTCGCTTATCACCTGGTTGTTTATATTCATCAGGGTGATTTTATACACATGACTTTCAAGATTTTTAAAATCAATTGTAAAGAAATCGGTAACCGGGTTTGGAAATAAAGTTATGCCGGCAGTCGCCTCAACCCTGCTTACCGTTATTATTTTACTATAGGCAACGGTATTATCATTTTTGATAAGCTTTAGCCTGTAAAAATTATTGCCATAATCAGGCCTTTGGTCTGTGAAATAATATTTTTGAGTGTTTGAAGGCATAACCCTTCCAATCTCACTGAAGGTATTATCGTGATTCTTACGTTCAACGACATATACTGAAAGATTTTCCTGCTCTACCGCTTTCCAATTCAATAGAACTTTATCGTTCGAAAAACTTCCTGCAAATTCAAGCGATGAAACATTCAAAACACTGTAACCTGCACAACTTCCCGTTAAAGTGAAATTATAAGTACGGCTGATACAACTACCCACCGATATGTGGCAGATATACAGGCCGGTGTCTGAAGGCATAACAGTGGGAATATACACTGAGTTTGTGCTTGACAGCAATGTGCTATCTGTACTGCCTGCATCCGCTTTTTTGTACCAGTTATAAGTTGAATTGTACATAGGGTCAACGTTTAAAGTTGCGGGTTGAATGAAACAATTTGAACTTGAAACGATTTTATTATCGGCAAGAGGCAAAATACTTGCATCTCCCAGCGTAGCATTTCCGCATGCGTCTAAAGCTCTCAACCTTATTAAAGAATACGTGGTGCCGTTATCAATATTGAAAAGCGGGTTTGCCTGCGGGCCGGCGATGATAGCTGGTGTTTCAGGTGCGCTGCCAATGATTGAATAACTAAAAGGGCTCACTCCATTTGTAGCAACTGCACCTACTGTAAAACCATTTACATCACACTGATAAGCAGTTGAATTTTGCAGGCTTGGGAATGTGTAGGGGTTTACAACTACTGTATCATACAGATAATTAGAGCATGCAGCATTCGCCCTGTATCTTAAAATATAGGTGGCAGGCCCAAGATCATCAAAATGGTAAACGGATCCTGAAACAGAATTTGGGGAAACTCCCGGTGAAAACTGTACGCCATTTTTTGCCGAAATCTCCACCACCAGCGCTCCTAAATTAGTTGCGACCGTTGCTTCAATATTACCAGAACCATTGGGCCAAACTCCACCGGGACATTTGGACACAACTATTATTGAATGATTCAAATAGCTGCTATTAGCAACTACGTTTACAAAATTCGTCCTGCCGCAATTATCCGTTACCGTAAACTTGTAAGTTTGGCCGCCTACAACACCCAATAGATTTTCTATAGTAATATTATTGGTTGCATAGCTTTTGTTTGACAAAAGAATTCCTGCTGAATTATATACTTTTATGCTTATAGGCGGTGTGGCACCATTTACAGTTATGTCAAATTTTGAGGCACCATACGTACAGGATTTACCTGAAGTTACTGTCAAACCAAGAGGTGTTGCTACCGCAGTAAAACACCTTGTAATTACCGTATCATAGCAACTGTTGGTTATTTTAATGCAATAAGAACCATAACTCAAATTATCGAATACACCGGTTGAGTTACAAGTTACCAATACGTTACTATTATTATAAATACAATATTGAGGAGAAGTAAGATTTTTTTGATTTGTGATCGCTGCACTAAATGAACTACATGAATAATTACTCAATTGCACTGTTGAGCTTACAGAAGGAATGGGGATTGTTATAGAAAAAGAAGTCTTAAAAGTAGTGTCCGGGCAGCCATTTCTGGATTTTATGTAATAAGAACCCGCGCCGATCTTAGTAAAGATTCCGGTACTATTGCTGCTGAAAAATGAATCTGCACTATTATACAAAGAATAATTTGCGTTCTTAAGATTACCGCTTGTAACTGTTGCAGTGAAAAGATTACAACCTGTATTGGTTATTTTGACTGAGATGTCATTTGTAACCAAAGGCGCAGTCACTGAAAAGCACCTGGTAAAAGTGGTATCTAAACAAGCATCGTGCACCTTTACGCAATAGCTTCCAAGGGCTATGCTGTCAAACTTACCGCTGGTATTGCAACTAATAGAATTACCTAATGAATCATACAAGCAAAAGACAGGAGCTGTAAGACTATCACCTGTTACAACCATTCCAAAATTAGTACAAGTAATATATGAAGGAGTAATCACTGAACTCACAGTTGGCACCGGCCTTTTCGCAGAGAATGATCTCTGTATGGTCGTATCCCTGCAGCTGTCATGCATAGTAATAGAATAGCTTCCATAAGAAAGATTATTAAACACACCGGTCGCGTTACATGTAATTAGTACAGATGCTGAATTGTAAAGGCAATAATTTGGATTGGTAAGCCCTGCCTGCCCTGTAATTGATGCGGTAAACTGTGTACATGTTTTATTACTTATCCCCACATTATTTCCAATACTAAGTGCAGGAGCATTAGCTGTGAAACACCTTGAAATGGAAGAATTTGTACAACCATCAAGCGCAACTATGCAATAGCTGCCATAAGGTATATTTGTAAATATACCTGTAGCGTTACAAGCTATTTGAACATTGCTGCTATTATACAAACAGAATGAAGCATTAAAGAAATTAGTAACTCCATTTACTGAGGCTGAAAATTTATCACAAGTATTGTTGTAGATCTTTACCATTGAACCGAGCGAAGGAGAAAAAGATACAGATGTATTTCCTTTCTTAATTTTTCCGCAATTATCTTTTGCAATTATTTCAAAAGAAGAGATTCCGGCTACATACACGCTCAGGTTAGGAGAAGCGGACCAAATAGTATCGCCCGGCTGTCTTACAATTCCATAATTGAAGCCGGGAATTCCACCTGAAGTGCTTATGTTGCCTTTGCTATCGATCACTTTTATGTATCCTTTAGCAGAATCACAGGAAACTTTCGTAAAGTCATAGCCATCAATCCTCCATGTATAATCATGGATCGTAACCAGCCTCGTTTGAATACCTCCGCAACTGTCAGTCAGTCTTATGCTGTAATCACCCGGAATTAAGTTGTTGAATGACCCCGTGGCGTTATTTGTGCCAACTCCCATTGGAGATGGTGCTACGATAGAATAATGAAATGGAGACCTTCCGTCTTGCTGATTGTTAATTGCAATACTTCCATTACTTCCGCCTTCACACGTGATATCCGAACCTAATAAAGTAAACCTCGGGTCCAGATAAGTTCCGGAAACTACCACGTTGCTTTTTGTGAATGTGCAATTGGTATTTATATCTTTGATTTCAACTGTATAGCTGCCTGCAGATAAGCCTGTTATTGAATCCGTTGTAGTAAAATTGGAGTTTACAGGGCCGGAAACTTTGTATTTATAAGATCCGGAGCCTCCTGAAGCCATTACTTTTATGGAGCCTGTTGAAGCACATCTTGAATCATAGCTCTTAAAAGTCGCCTTCAAGAGAGAACAGTCTTGTGCTTTTACATTAGTATTTAAAAGCGTTGAAAAGCAGACTGTTAAGGTAATCAGGGTACATTTTAAAAAAAAGTAAAATTTTTTCATAGACGGTTGTTTGGTTTGTCGAATACCTGGAAAATCAGGAGGCCAATTGCTTTTGTAACTTTTGTCCTAAAGAAGTGTTTTCCGAAAGATTCTCGCAATTTTTGCGGGAAACACTTCACCGTAATTTCCACATAAAACGTGTTTTCCGATTTGTTATTGCATTTTTACGTTAAAATACTTAACCGTAATTTCCACATCTTGGTATTCTGAAATAGCTTGTTATTCAATCAGTTGGTATTTGCCTTCTTAAAAGTTTTTAAAGGCACCCCATGTACGTAATCGAGCTAAAGAGGGACTTGATTCAGCAAGTTTTTTTTAATGGATTTAAATTGCCAACTGTCTTGCAAGGAAAAATGCTTTACAGGGAGTATCAACAGCCAGCAATGGTAATGAAGAAATATTTAACCGCTTGAAGTGGTGTGGAGCCATAAAAATAAAGTGATATTGGAAGATATCTTCAGCTATCTTCCCGCAGCCAAATTAACCAGGCAAACAAACTTTTTCTCCATGAGCATTACAGATAAGTGGATTACTATTATCGTTGTCGCAATAATTGCAATTTATACCGGTGTATTGATAGCAGGACTTGCTGCGCATAAACTTTTATCCTTAATCAGCCTGGTGAATTTAGTTACCGCGATGGGTATCCTTGTTTATTGGCTGCTGCATCAAATACGCATTTCACAACACGTAATTGATCTCCCTGAAATTGTGGTTTTATGTATTGAGGCTGGAGTGATTACCTGTGCGGCTTTAGCTTTGAAGGGTGGTCAATATGAGGGGTTGCTTAAAATAGTACAGTACCTGGTTTTTGGTATACACCTGTCAGCGCTAATATGCTTTTTACTATTCATGCTATTTTTCAAAATGAACAGGATGGTATAAAATTGATGTTTAAACAATTTTACCTGATAAAAATGCCGGACAGAATATAGTATTCTTAAAGTAGCGAATCTAAAGCAGCGTCAATAGCTACATAACAATTGCCCCCGATTTGTCATTTTTCCCGCATTACTTTTTTTTGGATTTGTCTTCCACTGTAGTTGGCGCTTTCTTATCAACCGGTTTTTGCATTACAGCTTTTGGCTGTTTATCCGTTGTACTAGCTGCAGGTTCTTTAACCGGCGCTGAAGGCGCTTCTTTTTTAAACTCATCAGCCATATTTATCGGGCCGATAATTTTTTTGTCCTCTTTTTTGTCCTTAAACTGATTTTTATCAAATTCTGATTCCACGGGAACATTATTTTGCTCGGTGTAGTCACCCGCATCACCATTTCCCTGGTCTTCAGTAAAATCGTTTCCCTGGCCCTCCTTTACAATATTAGAAAAGTTCTGATCAGCATAAATAGGATCATTATTTAATTCTGCAGGCTTTTGAAATTGTGCGTTGGGATCAATTCCAAGTTTTTTATCAGCATATACTTTTTGCATAAAAAATGCGAACTCGGGCATGGCTAATTCATTACCTCCTCCTGTATGGGAAACTCTCAAAAAGCGGTCATCGCAGCCAACCCAGGCCCCCGCAAGCAACTGGGGTGTATATCCAATAAACCATCCATCTGTGTTATCATTCGTGGTCCCTGTTTTTCCACCCATTTCTGCAGTGATACCGTACCGGTCACGCATCGCATGCCCCGTTCCAAAATCAACTACACCCTGCATCATCTTATACATTATAAAAGCGTCTGCTTCGCTTATCACTTGTTTCGTCTCCGATTGAAAACTCTCCAAAACATTACCATCTTTGTCTTCTATGCGGTTGATAAAAATTGGTTCTGTATTGAAGCCCCTGTTTGGGAACATGGTATAAGCCCTCAGCATTTCCAGGAGCTGTAAATCGGCTGAACCGAGTGCAATAGATGGTACCACGGGTATTTTACTTTGTATGCCGCAGAGATGTGCAAACTCAGCCGTTTTTTTGGGGCCGATGCGGCTCATAAGGTCCCATGCAGCAGAATTCAAAGATTTAGCAAGGCAATAAGCCATGGTACCGCCGCCACCCGAAATCGTTTTATTGGCAAGTGTAATTGCCTTTCCACCGATGGGGCTTTCAGGGGTGAGGCCGGCATCGGTTAATGCAAGCGTGTAAAGTAATGGCTTGAAAGTAGAACCTACCTGCCGGTTGGCGGTAACGTGATCATACTTGAACCAGTTAAAATCTATACCGCCCACCCAGGCTTTTACTTCACCGGATACGGGATCAATTGCAGCAAATGATGTTTGCATCATTTGCCTGTTATACTTGATGGAATCAATTGGCGTCATAACGGTGTCGATTGACCGGGTAGCGTTCCAGGCAAAAACTTTCATTTTAACCGGCTCGTAGAAAGTCTTTTTTATTTCTTCGGTTTTAAGTCCTTCTTCTTTCAAATTTTTCCACCGTTCGGTTTCTTTCATTGCTCTATCCAAAATATCCTGGTGGCCTTTCCATACATTTTTCGGCAACTGCGCATTAAATTTTTTCTGCATAATCACCATGTGTTTTATCATGGCTTCCTCGGCGTACAATTGCATTTTAGGATCGATTGTAGTATATATTTTCAATCCGTCCTTATACATGTTATAGTTTTCTCCAGTAACAGGATTTTTATGGGCTTTACACCAGTCATCCAATTTCTTATTAAGCACCGACCGAAAGTAGGGTGCGATTCCCAGGCTTTCATCCAGCTTTTTATATTTGATGCCCAATGGTTTTTTTTGAAGCGTCGCAGCCTCAGAAGCTGATAAAACATTATTCGTAACCATGCGATCCATTACAAGATTTCTTCTATCAGTAGCCGCTTTTGGATGTCGCAGCGGGTCATACTGGCCCGGGCCGCTTAACATTCCTACCAGTAATGCTGCCTCATCGGTTGTGAGTTGTGATGGCTCCTTTTGAAAAAATACACGTGACGCGTTTCTTATTCCATAAATGTTCCCCCAGGAAACCCTGTTGAGGTACAGGGCAATAATTTCCTGCTTGGTAAAATTCTTTTCAAGTTTCAATGCAACAATCCACTCCTTTAATTTATCGGTGCCTCTTTTTAGCACCGAGCCGCGGCCCTGCCCGAGAATATTTTTTGCAAGCTGCTGGGTGATGGTACTGCCTCCGCCATCCTGTCCCAATCCTTTTATTGCGCGACCAATGGCGATCGCATCAATACCGGAATGTTCATAAAACCTGATATCTTCCGTAGAAATCAAGGCATCAATTACATATTTCGAAATATCCTGGTAGTCCACTGACACCCGGTTTTCCGTATATATTTTCCCCATCAATGTTTTCCCGTCATTTGCATAAATCTCTGATGCCAGGTTCGCCTGCGGATTCTCCAGTTCCTGTAATGACGGAAGTGAGCCAAACACACCAAAGTTTACCGCTGCGAAAATGCATGCTACCATTAACAGCCCCACGAAAACCATGGTCCATAATATTTTTACACTTGGCCTGGTGCGGCTTTCTTTCACCTGTTTTTTATTTATATTTTGTTTGCTATTTGCCATTTGTCCTTTCCAATTATTTATTTGAAACAGATTATTATACTCTAAAATTTGCCCGGATATTTTTTGCCCAGTAATTCCAGGTAATTTGTAAGATTTTTATTTTGCTTTAACAGATCAAGATTCGTGCTGGAAATTATATAGAATGAATATTTATCCGCAGGCAGCCACGACACTTCCGATGGAGCGTCCCGTTTTATTTTATCCATGAAGTTCAGAGCCGCATCTCCATTTTCGAACCGGGAAAATACCAGCAATGTTCTTTCTTTATCCAATGTATCTTTTGTTATATCAAGATTCAGTAACCGGAACTTTTCGCGGTTGTATCTTGCAAATGCATTTTTCGCTTCGTTAGCATAAACCGGATCCACCTTATTAAGCATCATTACTACGTATTGAGGTGCAAGGGGGTCAAAAGTAAACGTACCGTTGGTGACGGGAGGCGGCAAATTCTTCTCAGGATTTAGCATGGGTTTTTCTGAGGATACTACCTGTTGCGTTGGCTTAACGTTTTCATTTTTAATGGTTGGCATAACTCCCTTACTTATTTTAGCAGAGTCATATACCACTATCCGTGGATCCTCTTTGGCTCTTTCAATTGTTAAGTTGGTTAAATGTTCCTCAATAGACGCCCTTCTTTGAACAACATCAACCATTGTAGCCGCCTTTTCCTTTAGTTCAGAATTGGGATATTGATTGATGATCTGGTTCAGGATACCTATTGCCACAGAGTCCTGCCGTTGGCGGATATAATAAACTGACTCTATGTACAATAATTGCGGATTCCAGTAATTGGGTCCATACATACTATCCGCCTCTTGTTTTTGCTTCGTGGCTTCCTCAAAGTTGCCTTCGATAAAAAGTTTGTAAATATCCTCGTAACGTCTTGTTGCTGCCGTATCTTTTTTTGTAGGGTTTAATGCTTCCGGATGTATTATGTATTGGGCAAATTTGCTCTTACTAAATTTATTCAACACGAGATTTTTGTAATAATCCGCTTTTTGAATGTCACCCATTTTTCTATAGCAATACGAAAGGTTCATATAGAGCTCGCCCTGGTACAAACTATCAGGAAAGCGCTTTAAGGATTGCCCGTAAGCGTCAATTGCTGCAGGATAATCTTCCAGCAGATTTTGATAATTCTTTCCCAATTCAAATAATGAATTTGATACTTTGGTATTAGAAGCATCCATTAATTCTTTCGTAAGAGGAACATTATACAACAGCCCTTCCACGCTTACATCATCCTGGTAAGGAGCAGCAGGTGACTGAGATTGGTCTTCGGGCAAAGGATTACCATCGGCATCTGTTTTTGCTACCTGGTCGGAACCGGCATTCCCCAAAGGGTCTCCTGCATTTAGATTTAGCCCAGCCGGGTTCGTCGATTTTGCGAGCCCCCCATCTGAAGAAACTCTTCTCCAGTTGTCAACATTGGATCTTTTGCCCCACACTCTTTTAAATTCCGCATAACCTTTTGACTTTAGCGACGCATTATAAAAATACCAGTCGCCTTTAGTGTCTGATGCATTAAAAAGATCCGGTGCTGCATTTTTTGTGTCGAAATAATCGGCTGCAGAATTTGTATTTTCTACATCTGCGTCTTTAATGCCACGTTCTTTCCTTAATTTTTTGGAAAGCTTTTTAAGAAAAAGATCGCGGTCGGCAGTTGTCATTGCAGCGATATTTTGGAGACTATCTTCTCTTTCAATTACGGTGAGGTTCTCCACAATTTTTGCCAGGGCATTTCTTCTATCCCTTATTTGGGTAAGGTCACCCAGCGTTGTATCACCCGTCTGCAGGCTGTCGTAAAATGCAAAAGCGTTTTTATAATCTTTCTTATAGTAACTTATTTCTGCCAGGTTGAGAAAGGCCCTGTTCTTATAGGACACATTCAATTCATTGTAATAAATACTTTTCTTAAAGTAGAAAACTGCTGCGGCTGTATCCGGTTTTTGCATTGCAAGATCTGCTGCAGAGAAATAAATGATATCCCGGTATAAATCGTATTTATCTTTTTTTGCCATTCGCAGCAATGCAATAATACTCTTATCAATTTCAGCAGGATCCTGGCTCCGAAGCATTTTAGCCTTATTGAGATTGGCATAAATATCCATTAACGGATCCGTTGTATGATGAATCGCTTTATCATAATAATCTGAAGCCGCTTCCAGGTTCCTGTTTTTTTCATTCAACTGGGCGAGGAGATATTCACGACGTGCATGATCTTCATTATCGATTGTATTGGGCAATGAATTTTCCAGGTGAACAATTGCACTGTCATACATCTGCTGGTTGTAGAACCAGTAAGCGCTCATTTCCTCAAGATACGGGTCAAGCCGGCCGGGAAACGCGGGATCATTTTGCAGTGTATTTATCAGGCCCGCCGCATCGCCATATTCCTTCATTTCTATGAGTGTGCGTATCTGCCATATTAATGCATCGTTCCTGCTTGGTGGCCTGGACCACACTTTATCAACTATACTTCGATCCTCCTTACTGGAAATACTCAGCGCCTTTGCGGCCCCGTTATCATTTGAGCCAACTATCAATTGATCATCAACGTTTTTTTTCCTTGGGTAAAGATTATAGTTGATGAATTGAAATGTCATGGAAGCAGAATCATAATCCTGCCGCAAATAATAAGCTTTTCCGATAAGGAGATATAGATTATCAAGCCAGTCGCTCCTGAGATCATGCAATAGGATCCCGGCTGTGGCCTTGTAAATTACCGAGTCAAGTTCTGTGCTTTGTGCGGCTGTATTTGTAAGCGAATAGCCGTAAAACGGAAGCAGTTTGGCGAAATCATCTTTATTAGAAAGGCGGGCCCGCTCAATAACTTCATTTATTTTATTATTTGCATTAAAATAGTAATTATAATGGCTAACGGTATTCTGTATGAATCTCCTGGGAACTGTAAATTTCTTTTCGCCCGTTTTTTCCGACTTTAGAGTCTTGGTTTTAAATTTTTCGGGCTTATCTTTTTCAAGGTCGATTGTAATTTTGCCTGATTGTGCACGAACAGGTAAGAAGAAAAGAAATGAGAGGAATACTGCCGAAACAGCTTTTAAAATCCGGTTGTTCATGAATCTTACGAGTTTTGCAAAAGTACTGGCCAGGGATAATAGTATACCTCTATTAACTTCTGTTTGGCAAAAATATTTTAAAAATACGGTTATTTTAAGCTTATTATGCCTTTTAATCAACGCCGTAGAGTATTTTTAACAACCTAAAAAATTAATATGGCTTTGCCTCAAGGCAATACAACATTAAAGCGGCTTCGAAACCGCTACAGGCTTGTGCTTCTGAACGAAGATACTTTTGAAGAAGTGGTGGCTTTTAAGCTAAACAGGATTAGTGTTTACGTGGCACTTTGCATAACTTTTGTAGTTTTGGTGGGGCTCACAGTTGGTTTGATTATGTTCACGCCCCTTAAGTTATACATACCCGGATATGGGGAAGCACAAAAAGCTAAAGAATACGAAATGCTTAAAGTGAGGGCCGATTCCATTGAGCAGAGCCTGGTAAAAAAGCAACTATATATCAATTCAATTGAAAAGGTGCTAAAGGGAACCGTAACACCCCCAGATACATCCACCCTGAAATTAAAAAATATTGAAAAGAGCAGGGACTAAATTTTCTATTATCATATTCCAACATGAATTCCAGAAACGACAGCAATAAACAATTGATGAGGTATGCAGGCCTGGGAATGCAATTTTTGATCGCCATTGCCCTGGGCATTTTTCTTGGGCTAAAGATGGACGGCTGGCTAAACATATCCATTCCACTGCTTGTATGGCTGTTGCCCCTGATCATTATATGCGCGATCATATTTAAAATTGTTAGAGAGACCTCTTCGAAGAAATAGAATATATGCTTAAAAAACTGCTTCCTGCGACGCTGGTATTTGTGTTAATAACTGCCGCAATATTTATCTTAAGACCGGTACTGGCATCGAGCGGATTCGATGTCAATTTTTTGCTCGCCGGAAATCTTTTTTTATTTGTCTTAAGTGTTTCCGGGTTTCTTATTCAATTGCGCGGGCTGCGGTCATCAAACATAAATGCATTTTTACGTGGCATTTATTCTTCACTGCTTCTAAAAATGTTTATTGTAGTTATTGTGGTACTTGCCTATGTTTTGACCACCGGCGGAAGTATAAATAAGCCGTCATTATTCATGTGCATGGCTTTGTATTTTTTGTACACCGTTATAGAAGTAAAACAGTTGACGAAAATTGCCCGCAAAAAATAAGATGGCCAAGAAAGAATCACCCCTTCAACAATTGAGTACTTATTTACCAGAAGGCTCATTTGATGATGTCGCCAATTTCCTTATTCAATTCAAGGTTCATCTTACCATAACCCGGGAAAGGAGAACCATTTTAGGTGATTACAGAAACCGGCTGCATGATAAAAATCACCGCATAAGCGTAAACGGCAATCTCAATAAATATTCCTTCATAATAACCTTGCTGCATGAGCTTGGCCACCTGGTAGCTTATGAAAAATATGGCCATAGGATTCCCCCTCATGGCACAGAATGGAAAAGGGAATTCGGGCAAATATTGGCAGGGTTTATTTCGAAAAAGATATTTCCTGCAGATATTGAAAAGGAGCTTATCAAAAGCCTGAAAAACCCTGCAGCGAGTTCCTGTGCCGAAGATGCATTGTTGAGAATCTTAAGAAGATACGATATCCATAAACCCGGCGTGTACCTGGTAGAAGAGCTTCCGCCAGACAGCATCTTTAAGGTAAAAGGTGGTAAAACTTTCACCAAAGGAAATAAAATAAGAAAAAGATTTTTATGCAAAGAAAATCTCACCGGAAAGCTATTTCTCTTTAGCCCGGTAGCGGAAGTTGAACTTGTGGGCAAGGCATCATAAACCCACTAGTTCACAAATTTCCATTGCACGCCTATTCTTAATATGTAGCCCGGAGTTGGATAGTTGGGGGCGGCAAAATTATTATTAGTAAAACCAAAACCGTTTGTAAATGAAACGGTGTTCAGGTTTTCAACTTTTACAAGACCTGTAAATGATTTTATTCTAAAATTAAAGTAAGCGCCTATTTCGGGGAGGTTACTTATGGTGGTTGTATCCTGTGGAAAAAACTGTCCCATCACCGGTGAGTAATTATTTGCTTTATAAGGAGTGTTGTATTTCACGTCGAGGCCCGTGCTTAAATTAAGGTTTTTAAAAAATACACCTTCGAATGCCAGGCGTTGACGTGTGAAGAAAAGAGGCACTCTTACGGGGTTGTCTCCGGCAGTTTGCTGAATAGTAAAGTCGCTATATAAATTAAGATGCCCAACCACTTTATTTTTTGTAGAAGCCACAAACTGCGTGATGTTTACCAGCCCGTTAAACTGGTCCGTTTGGTAATAATTTTTAAAATAGGCATAGTTAGCAATTGAAATATTACGTGCAAGAAGTGTGAATTTCGGATTGTTCGATTCTGCCGAAATCACGGTAATATTTTCCTTTTTTGTACTAAGATTATTATTGAAATTGAAAGCAGAATTTCCTTCAAAAATGTAGGATAGCGAGCGGTTTACATTTTGAAAAATTACCTGGATATCTCCCAATTTGCTGTTAAGAAAGCGGGTGAGCGTTGCATGAGCACTGTAGTCGCCGGCATTAAGGCCGGTTGCATAAAATTCTCCTTTCAGCAAAGCATCCCATTTTTTATTTCTGGTCTTGTTACGGTATTCGCCATGCAGCACTACGTTGTAAAATTTTTTAGTGACAGCAGGCTGAGGAAATACCTGTAACGGAAAACCATCGCGTACGGAGTGAGAAAATATTCCCTGGAAATTTTCGAGACGCAAGCCTGCTTCGATAAATTGCGCCGGGTTTTTTGTCTCCGGAAATTGTTTTATTGCAAAATCATTGGACACAAATTTCCACTGATCCTGCGCATAAAAATTAAAACGGGAAGGATTTACTGTTAAGCCATACCACTTATTCAGTAAGGCTGCATCCTGCGTCGCATAATCCAAATTAGCGAGTGTATCTCTATACTTATAGGTGTAGGTACTATAATTAATCGTATGCTGAAACCGGAATTTGGGATAAAACAGATAATCGGTAGTGCTGTCGTTTATGATGATGGAATCTTTAATTCCAAAATCATAACTCTGCCTGAAAAAAGCAGTAAAGTTGCTGTAAAAATTGCCGGTAGTAACTTTCGTAGAAAACACATTATAAGACTGCTCTACATTTCCTCCAAAGTTCACCGGAATATAATACCTGTTCTTTTTCTTGGGATCGAGAAGGGAAGAATCATCCTGGATTCCTCCATTTTCCGAAGCGCTGAGTTTATTTCCCAGCAGCACAAAATACGCCGCATATCTTTTTTTGTTTCCCTGGTAATTACTAAAAAAGCGGTAATTGTTATGATTGCTGTTCTGCGTTTGAAAGAAACCAGGGGCCGATATCAGGCGGTATTCAAAACCAGCGTTCCAGTTGGGTTTTATGTTTTGGGTATGCTCTACCTTAATCAACTGCTCTTTTCCACCGCCAAGCAAATATGTTAACTGGGTAAAAGGCCTTGTCGTTTTAAAGAACATGGTATTTTCCAACGTATACTTATACAGGTCATATGCATGAAAGCCAGCATCCCAGCCTGCTTTCAATATCGGCGTAAATAAAACCGGAAACGCGGGGCTTCCATTATTACCGAGTGTTACATATTTTGCAGGCACCGAATAAATTTGGTTGAAATCGCTTACGGAAGAATCCAGTTTATCGCTTTTCAAAGAATCCAGATATCGAAAAGATATGGTTATTGAATCTGCAAGATCGTCGCGGTGCTTAAAACCAAGCGTGTCTGTTTTTTGACTTTTTCCGTTTTGGCCGGGCGTTGAAACATTACTTTGCGTAGGTGTACTTCCGGGCCTTCTTTTCAAAATACCGGGTACCTGCGAATGAGCAACGCCCGCAAAGGCAAACAGCATTACAGATAAAGCAAGTTTTTGAATTAACAGCAGAAGTTTTATTTGCTTTTGATCCCTCATTAAATTATTCTTATAGCGCGGCAATCAACTTTTTAAAGATTAGTGTAAGCCTTGGTTCTGCTGCATTTGCAGCGGCCAATACTTCTTCATGCGTAATGGTATTTTCTTCTTCCCTTATCCCGATATCCGTAATTACGCTCATGGCAAAAACCGGTAATCCTACATGTACCGCTGCAATTACTTCCTGCACCGTGCTCATACCGACCGCATCGCCCCCGAGAATGTTAAGCATTTTATATTCAGCCCTTGTTTCAAAAGTAGGGCCGGTTACTCCCATGTAAACACCTTCTTTAAGCTCGATGTTATTTTCCCTGGCAATATTTTTTGCCAAATCGGCCAGGTATTTTTTATAGGGTTCACTCATATCAGGAAACCTCGGCCCAAACCCGGGTTCGTTTTTTCCGAGCAGAGGATTTAGCGTTAGCATGCTTATGTGGTCTCTTATTATCATAAGATCGCCTACCTTAAAAGTCTTGTTTGTGCCACCGGCTGCATTGGTGATAAGCAAAGTCTCTATACCTAAAAACTTTAAAACCCTTATAGGGAAAACGACTTCTTCTGTGGAATAGCCTTCGTAGTAATGAAACCTGCCAGACATTGCAACCAATTTTTTGCCACTGATTTCTCCAAAGACCAATTGGCCGGTGTGCCCTTCAACCGTACTGACGGGAAAGTTTGGTATGCTTGCATAATCAATTTTACATTCGACAGTCATCTCCGATATAAAACTTCCCAGGCCGCTTCCTAAAACAATTCCTACTTCAGGCCTGGATGCATACTTCGATTTTATGAAATCTACAGCTTCGTTAATTTTTGATAGCATAGAATTTTTGAAAAATTTCGTTCAAAGTTAAGTGAATGACGGTAGGGATACATCGTTGATTTGTTAATTGGTTGATAAGGTGAATGGATGACGGGTTAATTAGTTTATAGGACTCCGGATTATTCTTTCGTACAAGGAGATGGAGGTAGAACTAATTTTGTCCGGCAAAAATTACGAAGCACACATTTCCGGCATTTTTATTTTTTAAAATATCAATAAATTATCTTTACTGCCTAAAATTTTTTTTGTGCAAACAGCAACACAAATATTTAACTACGATAAGTGGAACAGCGAGCTTACTGAACTAAGCAAGCAATACCAAACAGCAAGTCCCTATCCTCATATTGTGCTGGACAACTTTTTAAACCCCGAAGGGCTTGATGAATGCATTGCAGCGTTCAATAAACTGAATGAGGCAGAAGGATGGATCAATTATACCCATTATAACGAAAAAAAGAAAGGGCTAAATAAACTTGATTTATTACCAGATGCTATCAAGGGAACCATCAACGAATTGAATTCTCCCGGGTTTTTAAAATTTCTCAGTACCCTTACGGGCATTGATAATTTGCAGAAAGATGATAACCTCGAAGGCGGCGGCATTCACCAATCTACCAAAGGAGGTTATTTAAATATTCATGCAGATTTCACGGTGCATCCTCATCACCGTAACTGGCAGCGCAGGGTAAATGTGCTCGTTTATCTAAATCGCGACTGGAAGGAAGAATGGGGAGGCAAGTTGGAATTATGGGATAAAAAAATGAAAGCATGCGAGGTAAAAGTGTTGCC
>JBBSBD010000092.1:0-21746 GCA_038251675.1 Chitinophagales bacterium
AAACCCTTCAACTAAATAGGTACTGAGAATTCGATACTGCCAAGGATTAAAAAATTCAGATTCTCCATCCAACATGCGTTGATGCCTAACTATTTGTTCTTCGATTGATATCGCGTTTAAATCAGTAGCTTGTTTATAAACCACATAAGAACTTAACAACATAAAACACACTAAAGTTAGCCACTTACTTCCTGAAGAATAGAATAATTTCATTTGATATAATTATCTTTCGAAAAGAAAAAAATAAAGGTAATGAATTACGATTTGATTGTAGTTGGAACTAGTTTCGCAGCTTCTTTTTTTCTGAAAAAATACCTTGAAAAGTCACCGGCCAATGTGCAGGTGCTTGTGCTTGAGCGCGGCCAATTTGAACCCCAGCGAGATCGAATAGCCCGTGCAAAAAAAATGCCCTTCGGTCAGGTTCCATTCGTAACGAGTACCGCCACAGGTGCCACATACATAAATGAAAATCCTGACAAGCCTTGGATTTTTGATCCAAGTTTTGGTGGTAGTTCTAATTGTTGGACCGGCTGCACACCGCGCTTTATGCCAAATGATTTCAAACTTCAATCTTTGTATGGTGTTGGAATGGATTGGCCAATAAGTTATGACGAGCTGGAACCGTATTACTGCGAAACCGAAGAAATCATGAGTATTTCAGGGCCAGAAGTTACTCCCTACCCGATGTCGAAGCCCTATCCTTTGCCAGCACATAAATTGAATACTGTCGATCATCTACTGCAAAAGCAACACAAGGAACTTTATATTAGCCAGCCAACGGCACGAGCAAGCAAACCGGGTACCCGCAATGCCTGTTGTGCCAGTTCCATTTGTCACTTGTGTCCGGTTGGGGCAAAGTTTACCATTGAAAATGGAATGATGCCCTTGTATGCCGATCCTCGTGTAACGGTTCGATACAACACTCAGGTAATTTCGCTGGATATTCAGGCTGGTCTTGCCAAAGGTGTACTAACTTTATCGGAAGGAAAAAATAAAAAGTTTGAGGGGAGTGCCATTGCATTGGGTGCTAATGCAATATTTAATGCACATATTTTATTGAATAGTGGAGATACCAACCAACACACAGGCTCCAATCTTTCTGAGCAGATTGGGTACTATGGGTATATTCATCTTCATGACCTTGATAATGTTGGCGGGAGTACCATTATAACCGCCAATGGGTTCATGCTTTATGATTTACCGAACCGAAAAGAGGCTGCATCCTGTCTTATCGAAAACCATAACGATACCTTTGTTAGAGCTGAGCCTGGAAAATGGAGAAAAATTGCCAAAATGAAATTTATTTTTGAGGATTTACCCAATCCACTAAGCCGGGTTCGGAAAGGTGAGCAAGATCATGTTCCAATTGTTGAATATCAAGGGCATAATGAATATGTAAACCGGGGTTATGACTATATGAAAAAAAAATTGCCGGACTTATTATCCTCCTTGCCAGTAGAAGAAATTTTGTTGGATCAGAATGCACAGGTTTCTGAATCACATATTCTTGGAACAACCCGGATGAGTGCTACCGCTGCAACAGGTGTTGTGGACAAGCACTTGTTGCATCACACATACAGGAATGTTTTCGTTTTGGGAGGTAGCACATTTCCGGCAATCTCAGCGGCCAATCCAACACTCACGCTCTCGGCCCTATCATTATGGGCGGCAGACAAAAGTTTTTAAGTATGAAGCGGAGAACATTTATAAAAACAGGAATTGTTTTGGGTGGCGTTGGCCTATTGACGTTTCTCTCAGTGCCGTCATTTCAAAAGACAGTTAAAAAAATATTAATAAAAGATACCGCTCAATTAAAACCAGATGAGTCTGTTATTGATCAATTTCTAACGGATGCATCACGTGAGCAGTTCTGGTTGAGATTTAGTACGGCAAAAAGAATTATGATAATTGGTTATACCTACGCAGGCTTCATGAAGAGTATACTCCCCTATCACAATAAGTATGTTCGTTATCGAGGTCAAATTACCGGGCGATTCATGCACTCAACAGACTTTTTTATGAACAAGATGGATACAGAAAAACCAATTCAATACATCCAATTCTTTAATCCATACAAACAGCCTTGCAACAACCCTTTCGCAGTTATCCATTATCCCGAAACGGCTTAAAATATTTTTTTGTTGCTATAGATAACATTTCTTTATCCCCTTTAGAGTCGCCATAGGCAATAATTTCATCATAATCAGACAGAACTATTCGTTCACGAATTCTATTTACTTTCTCCTGGCCATTGCAGTTAGCGCCTTGTAGTTTTCCTGTTAACCGTTCATTAGTCTTTTCAAGAACAGTTGCTATTACCTCTATGTTATGCTTTATAGCCCACGGTAAAATCCAATCTTCAGGTGATGCTGACACGATTACAATTCTTGCTTGTTGCTTCTTATGTTCACTTAACGCTTCTAATGCTGCGGGACGAATGAACCCCGGCAAAAGTTGATCGCAAAATCTATTACAAAAACTCGCAAACTGATCTGTTGTGGTTCCTTTGAAATAATGCGAAATAAAAATTTCTTTCGCTCGCAGGGCTGGCAGTAGGCCTAACTTATGTGCAAGTAACACGGGTGATAGGTAGATAATTCCAAGTCTAAATCTAAAAACTCCCGATACAAATTTTGCAAATAGAAATAAAGTATCGTGTGTGGTTATGGTTCCATCAAAATCAAATAAAGCGAGGGTACGATTTCCCATTTACAATTTCAATCTCTTAAATAAGAATTCAGGAATTGATTTAATTATAAGCATGATCCAAAACCAGATTGGCAAAACATAAATTACATTTTTCTTTCTATCGATACTTTTATAAATCCTTTCAGCCACCTGGGTAGGGCTGGCAGTTATTGGTTTTGGTAATTTTAACCCGGCCGTCATTTTAGTATTAATAAATCCAGGTTTAACAGTAAGTACATGAACGCCTTCTCTAAAAAGTCTATTCCTTAACCCAGATAAATAAGCACTAAAACCTGCTTTAGCACTGCCATAGATAAAATTGCTTTGACGTCCACGATCTCCACCTACGGAGCTTATGCCAGCTATTACACCAGTTTTTCGTCTTTGAAAAGACTCCGCTATCACATTTAATATCGATACTGCGCCTGTATAATTTGTATCAATGATGGTCTGCGCTTCACGCCAGTCATCCATGGCTTTTGTTTGATCGCCCAAATAACCAAAAACACAAATAGCAATATCAGGTGTTACAGGAAGACTATTAAACCATGCAGTGTGCTGATCAAAATTACGGGCATCAAATAATGCAATGGAAACATTCTCCTTCAAAAGCATTGTGCCTAATTGCGCATTTAGGTCTGATTGATTGCGACCGGCTAATATCAGGTTGTGTCCATGTGAATTGTACACGGTTGCTAATGCTTTTCCCACATCAGATGTGGCACCTAATATTAACACTGTTTTTTTAACCATAATTTTAAATTATTTTAAGACGCTGAGACAATGAGGATGCGAATTTGTGGGTTGGATCAAACCTTGTTACTTGCTCTTTAAATAAGGAGGCATTTGGATACCCTTTCCAATAAATATCTGATGCCATCCGCGCATCTTTAACCAGATAAATTCGCCCACCCAAGTCAACAACAATTTTATCAAGCTTATCCAGAAACGGAAATATTGAATTAGATACTGGAAAATCTAATGCTAACGTAAATCCAGGCATTGGAAACGAGAGTATATTTTCTCCTTTACCTAATGCTTTTAAAACAGTAAGAAATGAGCCCATGCCCGACTTACTAATTGCCTCTAAAATTATTCGAAGTCCATTTTCTGCCTGTTCAAAAGGAATAACAAACTGGTATTGCAAGAAGCCGCGCTTGCCATACAGCTTATTCCAATTCTTTACAAAATCAAGTGGGTAAAAATACGGATCATAATGAACGATAGAATTCTGAGACCCAATTTTATGTTTATTGAAAAAAAGAAAATTAAAAGCACTTACCGTTGTTGAGTTTAACATAAATGAAGGAAAGAAAAAGGGAACGGTTGCTACGGGTCGAGTATGGGTTTTAAGCAGATTACGATGTGTTACTTCATCCCCGGTTGCATGTTCGCCTAACATGATTACACCACGGCCCAAGTTTCTACCACTGGCCAGGCAATCAATCCATGAAACAGAATATGTAGCATCATTAAAACTTTGCAACTTTTCCAGAATTTCCTCTAAGTTGTTAGCAATAATATTTTTTTGGCGGATATACGAGGTCATAATTTTCTTTAGGCGAAATGACACCGTCAAAATGATTGCACTTAAACCGAGCCCACCACAAACTGTCTTGAACAAGTCGCTATTGGTTTCTGAACTGCACGATGTAATGCTTCCATCAGCAAGCATTAAAGTCATTTGCGTTACATACTGGCAAAAAGACCCTTCGCTATGATGATTTTTGCCATGCACATCGCCCGCTACAGCACCTCCTACTGTAATGAATTTTGTTCCGGGAGTGACTGGCAAAAACCAACCTTTTGGAACCACTACTTTTAGAACTTCGTCAAGCGTAGCGCCAGATTCAACATTAACTATCCCAAGTTGTGAATCAAATTGAATTATCTTGTTGAACTTTTGTGAAGAAAGAATATTGCTTGCAAGTGATGCGTCTCCATAAGACAAGCCCGAACCGCGAATCGTAAACGAAGGCATTGAATCAGTCTCAGGCACAATATCACGCTCACTAGAGAATTCGACTATTTTTGCCTCCATGGTAGGATAGTTTCCCCAATTTGAAATCTTAGTCATCGTTGCTCAAATATAGATAATTACAAAAAAGCTAAGAACCCAAAGACCAATGGTAAGTTGTATAAAGACGTCAGTTAAAAAAATTCGCATCGGTGATCCGCTCCTGTTCTCAACCATTGTTATTTGAAGAAATCTTAATAAACCTGCTAGCACGAACAAGGCAGTTACATATAGATGTGATGTATTCAATCGATGAACCACCTCATCAGAAATGGTGTACATGATATACGAAACTATAATAACTCCTGCCAGCACAGATAATATTGTGTTAATGAAATCGAGTGTATAGGCTTTGGAGGATGCTCTTAACGGAGCCTGGCCGTTTTGAAACAAGATTAAATCATCCCTTCTTTTTGCCGTTGCTAAAAAGAAGGATAATAAGAACACCATAATTACCAGCCATTGAGATATTGCGACATCCGCTAACCAGCCTCCTGCCAAGGTTCGAATCAAAAATCCTGAAGACACTAGAAGTGTATCCAAAATGGAAATATTTTTTAATCCCGCTGAATAGAAAATATTAATAAGCAAGTAGGTAACCAAACTTGCTCCAAAATATACGCTGAGATAAAACCCCCATGATAGTGAGCTAATTGCTAATATAAATAGCAATAAAATAGCTATGGAGGGGGAAATTTTTCGTGAGGCAAGCGGCCGGTTTTTTTTAGTAGGATGCAACCTGTCTTTTTCCCGATCTCGGTAATCATTGATAATATATACACAACTCGAAGTCAATGAAAAACAAAAAAATCCCTGAACCAATAAAATCAGTGTGCTCCAATCAGCTAAAACTCCAGCAAAAAAAGCAGGTATAAATACAAATAAATTCTTTGGCCAATGATGGACTCGGAGCAGGAAAAAAAAACGCATGGATTAAGCCTAAAATTCAGGTGAAAATACTATTCTTTCGGTTAAATTTGGCTGTTTAAAATCATGAATAAAAGCCCTTTCGAGAATTTTATTACGAGTCCGCGCAAACTTCTAATTGTCGACTTTTTAATTGTTGTTCCATTTTTGGTTTTACCACTATTTCTCAAACTTCCCTACAGAGTCAATATTTTTTTAACCTGGGAAGGAGCCTATAGATTATACCTTGGCCAAACTCCGTTTGTAGATTTTGGCATTCCAATGGGCTTTGGATTTTGGGTTATCCCAGCAGCATTTTTCAAAATATTTGGCACTGCCTTTATCTCTTTAGTAAAGGCTCAGGTTTTTATTAATTTCATTAGCATAATAAGCCTTCGAGGCATGCTTTATAATCTTAAAGTTAAACCAATAGCGATAACTCTTTCAATCCTAATTTTTTGTTTAACCTATGTAATTTACAATTTTTGGCCCTGGTACAATCACTCTGTTGTTGTTTTTGAGCTTGTCGCTTTCTTTTTTCTTACTTCCTATGATGTTGATAACGGTAAGTGGAAGAACATACTGTTTTTAGTAATGGCAGGTTTTTTTACGTTCTTTTCTTTTTTTACAAAGCAAGATGTAGGAGGTATCTGTTTGGTAATTTGTTCGTTCTTACTTGTCTATATCTTTTTGCTTGAGAAAAGAATTTACCCTCTTATCATATACCTAATCTCATTCTTTGTAGTAGCTATTATTTTTATCGTACCATTCATTAATCACGATTTTTTCTATTGGTTTAACTACGGTCAGGCCCCACATAGTTCAAGAATTAGTATTAGCCTTTTGGCAGATATTTTATTTATTGAATCCTCAAATGAAAAAATCTATATTCTATTATTATTAGGAGGCATTATTTTAACAATTCCATCCTGGCAATATTATTTTAAGGACAAGTATTTATTTTTTATAACAATATTAAGTCTTGGCCTCATCTTACAATCACTGGTAACAAGAGCCACTAGCCCGCTGCCAACGAACCACATGAATTACTATCACACCTTTGGGTTTATCGGGATTGCTTACTTTTTACCTTGGGAAAAATGGAATCGCAATTTTTTATCAATAGCTATGATAGCGATTCTTCTTATGGCTTGCTATTCCGAAGGATACTGGAAGTATGTATCTGGCCTTATTCCTAAAAAGCAAAAAGACTTAGTTGAAGAGAAAGCAGCCGTAAAATGGACAGAAAGTAGCTTACCAACTATGAAAAGAATTTTACTGCCTGAACCTACTAATAAGGGAATAGATAATGTACTATCCCTTCCCTTCCTAAAAAAGGAAAATTTGAAAGTTTTAAACATGACAGAACTCACATCATTAGCTCAGGAAATTGGTTATACTCCCATAACGAATCAGCCACTATGGTACCATCTGAATATTGGCATTTTTCAAAAGCAAGTAAATGAAATTAACAACCTGGTTAAAGCCAAATACTATGACCTAGTACTATTTGAAGACATTCCCAGTCTAAACAATTTCTATCCTTATGAGATAGTTCATGAATTACGAAAAAACTATTTCTACTATGATTCATTTATGGCTCCTAGAAAATTAGAAGACTCACATATTGATGTTTTTATTCGACCTGATCTAGCAACTCAATTTGAATTAAAGCCAAAAAATAACCTGAGCAATTTAAATCCCCAATAACTCCACAAGTCTTTTTAACAATTGTGTTGTGCTACCCAACTAAGAATTATTTACCTACCCTTATTATCGCTTAACATAATAGTACTTACTTTTAAACTATGACAAAAACACTAAACTTCGAATACGGCAAGACTCAGGTCTTAACCAGTCCCAGGATGAGAAAAAGCCCAAAATTGTCCAAGTTTATTTATTCAGTATTTGGCTACACTAGTATTGGAAATTGGGCAAGAGCGAAAATTTTTGTCAATCGTCTTGGTCTTTTGCCTGTTCAAAATTTTAAAACAATAATGGATTTAGGGGCCGGCCTTGGTGAATTTACTTTTATGATGGCTGATGCTCTTCCTGATGCAAAAATAACGGCACTGGAGATTTTACCCGAACGAATTAGCTATTTGAAGGAAGTTCTTGCGAAAGAATCATATAGCAACGTGACTGTTTTTGAGGATAAAATCGAGCAGCTGAACCAAAATGGCTCTTACGATTTTATTTTTAGCGTTGATGTTTTCGAGCATATTCTTAAAGAAGAAATGCCATTTGAGGAGAGTTACAAAAAGCTTAAAAAGGGTGGTTATTTAATGGTGAAAATGCCAAACATTACTCAGTTTACAATCTGTCCTGACTCGTGGTTTAAAGAACACAACGATTGGTTAGAAGAAGAACACATTGGCCAAGTATATAATTTGGAAGACCTGATCAATCGATTTAAGCAAGCTGGCTTTTCTATTAGTCACGCCTCCTACTCCGATGGGTGGATTTCGCGATTGGGGTGGGAGCTTAGCTACTTTACAGCAAAGGGTGGTGCCGTTATTCAGTTGCTTTTTCTGCCGCTATGCAAATTTATCTATTGGATTGAGCGAGCCACCTATCGATCCAAAACAAAAGGAAATTCTATACAAGTAGTTGGACAGAAATAGTTAACCAAGTATTTTTTTTTGAAGATATACTTTCAATTGTTGAGGCCAATCTTTATGCATACATGGCTTTTCTATTAACAAATAAAAAATAATACTAGCCGTTAACAGTATTGGGGTTAATAGGCATAATTGAATAAGGAAGTTTATTGTAAAGAAATCAGTTACGTGTATAGTTTTTGAAAATCGAATAAATAATTCTATAAGAGGAAGGTGAATTAAATAAATGGTATAGCACATTCCTCCAATTGCCGTAATCCAAGGAAGGGTAACAAACCTATTTATCCAAGTTGATCTAAAAACAGAATATACCAATACAAACAGGGCAAAGGAAAAGAGGATCCTATTTATCAAAAAATGATCCCATGACCATAGCATTATTGCAGCGGCAAAAGACAAAATGGCTAGGTAATTAAAGTGGGGTTTTCTTTTTATCCCTTGATCCCAATCAGTCAAATATATATCTACCAAAAGGAATCCTATCAGAAAAAAATGTATGTGAGCCAATATAGTTAAAATTGTGTACTGATGCGGAATTCTAAAATACTGTTGAAGTAACACAATAAGAAAAATAAAGCTTATCAAACAAATACGTCTAAGTATTTTTGGCTTGATTGAAAAAAGTAGCATTGCAAGAAATGGTGCTAGTATATAAAATTGAACTTCAATTTCAAGGGTCCACACAGGCGGATTGATATAGCTCCAAGAATGAAAAATAATACTATGTAGGTAAAAAACGCTGGCAATAAAGTGAGGCCATATTTCACTCCATGAATAGTAACCCATTACTACGAGAGATACAGTGATTAACGACAATACGATAATGTAGGGAGGTTCCAGGCGTGTAAGTCTTCTAATAAAATAAGATTTGATCGAAACTTTCTTTCCTCCTCTTAAAAAATATGCAGCAAAAGGCATCCCCAAAATAAATCCACTAATCACAAAAAAAATATAAACTCCAATAAATCCCCTGTTTGTTAAGTAGTGAGTAAATTCGAATTCACTTCCTGGTTGAAATGTGAATGAAACATTCCGTTCAAGTCTTTCACTAAGATGTTGTATTACAACTGGAAAAATTGCTAAAAACCGTAAGCCATCAACTTCAGCTATTACTCTTCCACCGGAAGTTACCCGAGATAGTCGTGAAGGAAGGGATTTAAAAAAATCAGCAAAAGAAATCATTCAAAGGATCAATCTATTCTAATCTCGGAATCCAATTTTTGAACAAATTGCTGATACCCTTCTAACTCAGAAAGATCAATTCCAACAAGTGCCTCCAAAGTTATTTTAGAATTATTAAAATTTGCTTGAGCTTCAACAACCTTTTCAGCTTGCCCATAATAACTCTGAACAGCCGTTCGATACTTTTCGATGTCGATCTCGCCAGTTGAAAATTTCTTTTCTGAATCCTTATACATGGTTAAAAAATCCTCTTTAATTTGCTCGCGCAGCTTCATGAACTTATAGAATTGCTTCAACTTTTCAAAATTAGCAAGCACCTCCTCACGCACAAGTAACTTTCGTTCATTCACCTCATTTTCCGAATTAACAATTTTATAGGATCCCATTTTAGAATGTAGCGAAGTAGTCACGAATGTTCCAATGCTTACCCTAACTCCAAAATTGTATCGCGGAAAAAAAACATTTGAAATACCAAGAGGTGATGGGTTAATTGTATACTCATTTAAGTTGCCATTTGCATATATGTCATCAAGCCATTTCAATTGAGAAAGTTTTTTTTCTTTTCTCGCAATTTGAACATTCTGTAAAACAATTTTATTTGATGGATGATTTCTCCATGCAAGTTGGACTAATCGTTCTTCAAAGGTGGACGGGACAGCATTATCAGGTAAAATAATTTTGTTATAATCAATGTTTTGTGCCAGCCCGCAAAAAGATTGAATTGCCATAAATAATACTAAGAAAATTGATTTCATATTTTTTCATTTAAATTGTCGACTCATCTAGCTTTTTCAGTTTTATTATAAAAGCCATAATTATATAAAAAATCAAAATAGTCGGTGCCTGTATTAAAGCTTCCTGCGGATAATTTGCAATTACTATACTAAAAACAACTCCTAAGAGTGCTGCTAGATAAGTCTTAAGCAATGGATTATTCATTCGGTAGTAGTTTCTGATTCCTGTTATAAGTATTACTGAAAAAAAAAGACAATAAACGATAAGCCCTATCCAGCCTAATTCAACGGCTACTCGCACATATCCGCTATCAGGAGCAAACTTAGCTAATGGTGAATCGGGAGTAAATCTAGCACTCCAAATACCAATACTTCCTAATCCGGCACCAAAAGGATGAGACTGAATAAAGGGTTTTATGAATGCTTGACTTTTTTCTCTTACCTTAAAGGAGGGATCTTCACTAGGCTTAAATGCCGATCGAATTCTCTCTAAATTACTAGTTGACAAAAAAGGCCCAACACTCCGCACATCTGAGAAGATGATTCCAGCTCCCATTGCACCAATTACGCCACAGATTACAAGAGTTCTTCTTTGGAGAGTTAACAAGGCGAAGAAAAGAAGACCCGCTGGAATCATAGCATAGGCTGTTCTGGTTCCGGCATACACCATTGCCAATAACATAGTACATGCACAAAAACATAAAAATACTTTATACCAAAGTTTAAATGGCCCGGGTAATAACGCGATGCAGAAGAGACCTGTATACGCCATTAGAATACCAAAAATTGTAGGATCAGTAAAAAATGAGAATATCCTATATCGCCCCCAATTAAAAATCAAGTTAAATCTGAACTCATCCCTGGCCACCCAATCCTTCTCCGCTTGCGTTAATCCATGAAACTCCTGAAACAATCCATAAAGAGCTCCCAGTAATGTTAATACAAGCCACAGGTTTATTAAAGTTTTTAAAAATTTCAAATTATCGGTTGCATGTAAAACAATAAAATAAAACATCATTAATAAAGCGATTCCTCTGATAACATAAATCCATACCTGCCTTGACGCCATTGGATTAAAAAATTCTAACATATTATAAATGATCCAAATCCATACTACATAGCTTATAGGATTACTAGAAGCTGAGTAGTCATTCTTTTTCCATTTTTCAACAAGAAGACCTAACAGCATAGCGCAAAGCAAAATGTCCATGGCTACACCAAGTGGAACATCCTTAATAAAACGATTAAATCCCAAGAAGTAAGAAAAAATTAGAAGGCAGATTACTCCGAATTTTAGATTTACCATCGAATAGATAGTTACAGGTATTCCAATTATTAAAGCCAGGAAAATAAAACCAAAAGCTGCGCCAAAAATAGACAGCCCAAAGGCAAGTCCAATTGAAATGACAATCAGAACTAAGAAAACAAAGGGTGATTTTAAGATTTTTTTTACATACCCTTGTTGCCTCGAAGTTCTTGACTCAGAAGTATGTTCACTGCCGTATAACCTCAATATGAAATTCCTCTCCCCCATTATTTAGAAAACTACTATCATAAGAAAAAAAGTAAGAAATGTAGCTATCGTAAGCACGATCAATAGCCACTCCATAGTTTTTTGAAGCGGTGAAATACTGTTATTCTTATTTGATTTCAAATTGCTCATATTCTTCAAGTATCCTCCAAAATTCACTTACTCTTGATTCCCATGTATTACTCGAGGCTTTCTTCATTCGTTCAAATCGCTTATCCTCAGAATCATTATCTATTTCTTCTTGCAAAGATCGGACAAAATCAAATTGCGAGTCAGTAATTTTTATTACATCCGAAAAATCTTCGAGATCTATGGAAAAATTTGTTGATACAACGGGTATTCCTAATGATAAATATTCGTTCAATTTCAGGGGATAAATGCTCTCCGTCAATTTATTGCACACAAAAGGAATAATACCACAATTCATCAATCTAACATAGGAAGGCAATTCGCAAAGGGGCTTTGACCCCGTAGTTAGAACATTTTTGAACAACTTCAATTCTGAAGCATTGAAGTCTTCGCTAAGCGGACCCACCAAAAGTAAAAACCAATCTGGATAAGTAATAACGATATCTCTTAGAAGATTATAGTCAACACGATGATCTATGCTACCAATGTATCCAATTATCATTTTGTTGGACATAGTTTCGAGTGGTATTTCAACACTAATATTAGGAGCTTGTTGAAATAGATTAAAATCGGCTGCGTTCGGTAAACAATAAGCAGCTTTAGATAATCCACTCGCATACTCGAACAATTTCCTCGAGGTTGCAATAGTTAAATCAGACTTAATAATGACCTCTCTTTCGAAAGAACTTCCATGTTTACCAATATACTTTGACTCTGAAATATTATCCACACAATGATAAATTGAACAAATAGGTTTGTAAGCACTTACATCTCTAAAGTAAAACGGGTTATACGAATTAATGAAAATAAACTTTTTTATTTCAAAGCTTTTAATAACAGAGGCAAGGCTACGCGAAACCAACAAATTATTAATTCTATTCAAAAAATTATAGAGTTTTCCTGCGGGAAGGAAATTAATAGGAAGAGTTAAATAAGGGGTAACATTTACAAAGTTTTCATTTGATGAGTCTATTCTATTATACTTTTTAATTCCAAAAAAAAGAGCATTAAGTCTTTTACGAAATGAGGGCTTAAAAAAATCAGTAATTACATCCTTTACGGTAAAGGGGTTTTCAATGTAAAAAACTCTTGCTGATTTAGATAATTCTAATGCTAAGGATAAGGCTGTAGAGGAAAAAGAGCCATCCCACCTTGGTAGTGCAAATATTACAATATCAGGTTTCGCTGCAAGCATTAACGCACAACTTTACTTTTTACAAATAAGAAGCCTTGCTTGTAATAATGAATCATATAGTTGAGTACTCCAATTAATCGAACATCAAAATATTTTGCTAGCATCAAATGACCTATTATAGAAATAATAAAATAAGACAACAAAGTTCCATAGGCAGCTCCAATTAAGCCCATAAAGTGGATAAAGATTAAATTATTAATTACATTAATGCAAAGCGCTAAAACAAGGAGGAAAAAGTTCAATTGTGGTCTGTTAGAAGAATCCATGGTCATTCCAAACTGTCTATTAAATGGGGTTAATAAACCGAAAAGTATAGTAACTCTTAAAATTTCAGCTGATTCAGAATACGATGCTCCTGCTATTACGTATATGATCAAGTCTGAAAAAAGAAAGGTTACTAATACAATTGGCAACGTAATCGTTAAAGTTAATCCTACAGACTTTTCATAGATTATTTTCGTCACATGCTCACCTTTTTCCTGAATTTGTGCAGTACTGTATGGATAAACTACTTCTGCAACAGAAGTAGCTGGGTACTCAATCATGTTTGACAAACGCATTGCTGAACTGTAAATCGCTACACTGCTTGGGTTTAAAAAATATCCGATCGAAAACTGATCAACACTTTTAAAGAAAAGTGAGGAGATGTTAGTGCCCATTACATATTTTCCAAAATTAAATACTTTCTTCGCAATCTTTCCATCCCATTCGAAGCTGTAATCTGCATACTTTTTTGCGGAAAAATAAGCCACCAAAAGACCCGCAATTGCACAGGCTGATTGAATAAGAACCAAGGCAACTAAAGACAAATTGATATTTATTAGAAAAGTTAATACAACAATTAAAAAAAATAAGCCTTGACGTACAAAAGCCGTCCAGAAAATACCGCCAAAACTAAACTTTGCTTGCTGAAAATAATTATACTGGGATATTGGTATTAACAACAGAATAGTTATGCCAAAATAAATAAACATTGAAGTTAACTCGGCCATACCAAAAGCCTCCTGAAATAAAAAGGAAAAAATGACCAGAATTAAATAAACAATAAGAGAATATATAATATTAATTACCCATGAAGCCGTTGCAATTTTATTTGCGGATTCACTATCATGTGAATGCAAAAGTTTAATCAGTGCATTTTGAATCAATCCATTTCTAGACATTTCCACTATAGTAGTAATTGTGAGGAAAATACTCCAAGCCCCAAAATCACTTTTCGATAGCGCTCTGATTAAGAAATAAAAACTTCCAAACCCAAAAACAAGAGTACTCAACCTAGAGCCAATTGAATAAAAGCCAGATTTGACCCAATTTGAAGAATTGAAAACTTTCATTTTAGCGATTCCTCTAGATTTGATCCTAACTACTACACGGATAAATCTTTAAGCTGGACCTTGTTTAGTACAGTTCCTAAAAGTTTTCCTTTTATCGATTTTAAATATTGTACAGACTCCTTGTCACGATTATTGATAGTTGTCTCAGCACCAAAAACCGTGATAACTCTATCCGAGTAGTCGATTAACTCTTTTGTATCTGAATATTCATTTAATGAAGGGCCCTCCATTAAAATATAGTCGTATTGAGTAATCAAATTATCAATGACTTCCTTAAAATCTCTTCCCGCCAAAATTTCTGATGGAGAATCTTTTCCTCCAATATTTCCAATTATATCAACCCCATTAAACTCCGTATTATGGATTATACTATTACCATCATTAGTGTGTCTCTTTCCATTTGTTGAGCTATCAGTATTAAACTGATTATTTGATTTTTTTCTACTTTCATCAAAATCAAAGCCGCTATCATTTTCCTTCTTTACATTAATAGCATTGTCTTCATTCAATTTTTCCTCATCCCCAAAACTTCCCTTTTTAAGAAGTTTAACATTTTCATTTTTATCAAGTAACAATTTCGTTAATGAATTGTGCCTAAAGTTTGTGTCAATAATTAAAACCCTTTTGTTAATCAAACTTAACGTGTAAGAAAGGCATACAATCAAAAATGATTTGCCAGCACCAACCTGAGTACTTGTAATTAAAAATACTTTGTTTTTTGAGGATTGAACTTCATACCTAAGTTTACGAAGAAAATGCACAAAGATCTCGGACTCCTTATCTAACTTTTTTTCAAGAAAAATGCTTCTTAAATTAAATTCCTTAGTTTTAATTAAATTAATTGAACCAATGCTCTTGAGTCCAGTTAAACGATCTAATCTAGCAAGTATCTTAATACTAAAATCGAGATACTCAATTCCCACAAACACCAATACACATAAAGTAAAACTACCAATACCAGCTAATGCCATTAGCAAAAGTGCTTTTGATGGCTCGGCTTCATAACTAGGCTGACCTTGTAGGGTTTGACGAATCGAACTACCAATAACCAAAGCTTTATTTTTTGCAGTATTATATTTGTCTTGAACACTTACGTAGTCATCGGCTGCAAATTTTACGTTTCGATCTAAATCAGCTAAGGTTGCTTCCTTTGATGCGAAGCCAGAGACATCGTATTTCATTTTTCGCAAGGATTGCTCTATAGAATTGAGATTCGCTTGTGAAATCTTTAATTCAAGTTTTAACTGATCTCGCTCTTTTTCTAGTTGCTTCAAGTCATCAGCTACCTGCCCCTTGTTAATCGACTCAAGCCTACTTACTTCAAGTTGCAATTCATCACGGAACTGATTTATTTCAATTTTATTAACCTCGCTACCTTGGCTATTTAAGTCTGAAATTTTTCTCCGTAAATCAATGATTCTTTGATTTACCTGCAGGACTTCTTGTTGGTTAACTTTGCCATATCCTTGAATCTTTTGTTCCAATGAAGTTAATGAGAGTTCAAGCCCGTTTATTTTTTTACTTTCATTTTCCTTATTCAATTCGTAATCTGCTATCAGCGATATTTTACTTTCACTCTCAGCACCATAGTTGTATACATTATTAGAAACTTTATATTCGTTAAGTTTTGAAGTTCTTTCTTCTAAGATTTTCTTCTTCTCAGTCATTAGGTCTTCTAAAAATTCAATTGACTCCGATGATCTATCCACCTTAAGTGCCTTATTATATCTTATAAATTCCTCGCACACTGCATTCACAGCCAGTGCTGATAAAAAAGCATTTTCAGATGTGAAGTCAACGGAAATAAAATCTGATGTCGAAACCCTACGGATCCAAAGTTTTTCTACTATCGATTCATAATCATATTCATAACCTTTCAATATTTCATAAAGAAGTCGATCATTGTCATCCACAGAATTAAGAGGTCGAAATTCATCCAATCTCTTCTTGAATTCTGCCTTAGCCCATACAAATTTTTCCTCTTCAATATTTACTTCAGAATCTTTTCCAGATTGAAAAGATCTATGAGGAGTTGGGTCTTCTAAATCATGCAATACAAGTCTATAGGATACCAAACTCAAAACAGGAACTGAGTTCATTGACTCAATGATATTGATAAAGTTAGTGCTAATCTCAAAAGGATTTGAGGATCCATCGTTGAGTTTTACTGCATCATCAGTTGTAAACCCTGTAGCAATCTGCGCTGTCGATTTATACTTCTTGTCCATAGATGAAATGAAAAAGAATGCACAAACAACAGTTATGATCGGAATGCTAATAAGTACCCACAGTTTCCTTTGCAGGGCTTTTAGTATTGCTAAGAAGTCCATTTATAAAAATATATGCGAAATTACAAAAAATAAGACATTTTAGAGTTCCCGTAGTTACATATCATTTAGAGAACCTTATCTTCACACGCTCCTTTTCAGTAGTGTTTTCATCTTCTAATCCTAGTGATACCCTGCTTCCCTCTAAACCCAAAGTTTTTAGATAATCGAGTACTGTTAATAATCTGTTCTGGTATAACTCCAAATCAACGCGACCAGAAGGCTTCAGTGCAATTAGGGTACAACGAACCTCTTTCTTATTACTAACCGCCAAGAATATCTTTTTTAAAATCAACTTGTTGATTTCAGTCAAATAGCTTGTGCCCTTTTCGAAAATTAGCTCAGGCTCAACTTGAACTAAACTACGCACCTCTTCCTTTGATAAATATTGAGCGTCATTCTGTGACCTAACAAATCTTTCTTGCTCTACTTTTGAAGTCTTATAAATCTCAGCTGGTCCATTTAATCTGGTACTCGAAAAATATCCAATACTATCATGCAAGAAAAAATATCCCTCAAAAGCAGATGAATTAACCTTATCACCCAAATTCTTTGGAGCACCCCATGTTTCCCACGAATCATATAACCTGTCACAATAAAAAATATCCGCATCCCCAAAACCTCCATGCCCATTACTGGAAAAAAATAATCGCTTCTTGTCTTCAGTCAAGAATGGTGAAATCTCAAAACCCTCCGTATTAATGGTGGTACCCAAATTCTTTGGCTCCGTCCAATTGCCGAAGGAATCTTTTAAGCTTACATATAAATCTTCTTCACCATAGCTGTCTTTCCCTTTCATTGATAGTAAGATTACATCAAAAGAAGGGTTAGCATAAAGGCCCACAAAATCATCTCGATTAATGCCTGGTATTGGAACAAATTCAGGAGCTTGCCACTCACCGCTGTAAAATTTTGAAAACGAAATGCCGCTTTTATTGGAATAGGCATTGAGCAAATAGACTACTGTGTTGTCCTTATTGATGCCAATAACAGAATTCGATCGCTTGTTATTCCATTTGCTACCCATGTTAGCAGCGGGTAACCATTGACCAGTAGCGTCTTTCTTTGAAACCCAGATATCAGTACCTGCAAACTTTCCGCCAGTATTGTTGGCATGGAAGGCTCTTGAAAAATACATGGTGCTTCCATCTGGTGTAACAAGAACACCCAATTCTTCATCAGCAGAATTAATTTGAGAACCTAATTTTATCGGCTCGCTAAATACCAAATCCTGTGACTGAACTTCGGTTAGAGAATAAACTAAAATCAATAAAAGTTGCAACTTCCTCATTCTCTCATTACCAAAATCTTGGTCTCAATTTAAATTTATTAAACATGGTAATTCCTAATACTATCTCATGCGTATTCACATTGAAATTATTAAGCCCGGAAGTATACATATCATACGCATAATTAAAATTTATTCCAGTCATGGTTACACCAAAAAGTATGGAGACTTTTGAATTTGAATCATAAGCCGCTCCTAAATATATAAACTCCTTATAACGCAGCCTTGCATTTGCGGCCCACTGCAAATCGTACCCATCTTGATACGTTGCAATAACTCCAGGTGAAAGTTCCAGCTCCGGGCTAACTGAAAAAGTGGTTCCGGTTTGCATTCGATATCGGGCACCTTCGCTTAAATTAAATAGTTGATCCCCATTCAATTTCCTGGCCACCAGGTTGGATGAAGATAACCCAAAGAAAAATTTATTTGAATAAATTACGGTACCAAAATCAGCAAGCAGTGTGTTTTGGCTTCCTTGGTTAGATAGAATTAAGGAATTATAAAAAGCATCATTCACATCATCCCGAACAGTAAGCCCTGAAAAGTCTAGCCGTTGATTCGTGTACCCAACCCTTGCCCCCAAAGAAATATTAAGTTTATTTGAAAGCGGCAAATGATAGGCATAATTCATGGAAGCACTTATAGCTTTATAGGAACCAACTGTTCTGCTGGTTATCATTCCACCAAGTCCATGCCTTCTTCTAAATTCCTTTTCTTGTTGAACCGCTTCAAAAACTTTCGGATTGGAAGTCCGTAACGAATTATTTTTTCTACCTGATCTATTTGCGCTATTTAACGTACCATACGAACTCAAAAATGAATTGCTATTTTTTATTCCGAAGCCATTCCATCCTTCACGCACACCTACTTTCAAATCAAGGTAATCTTCCATGCCAGTAAAGCCTGCATTTATTGCGGGCATATTAGTATAGTATTGCGTATAGTCATTTTCCTGCGCCCAGATCTTATTTACAAAAACAAGGAAGAAAACTAAAATCGATATTTTCTGCCAGGCTCTCATCGCAATAGTGTTACCGTACCCTGATATTTTCGCTTACCGCCATTCAAATAAATAGTATAAAAGTATGGTCCCGGTGGCAGTGTCTTTCCACCTAATTTCCCATCCCATTTGCAATCCTTACTTTCACAACTGTAAACTTTTGCTCCATTCCTATCAAAAACCATGATCGAAATAGTTGAGTAAAAATCTAAATTCACGAAATCCCAATAATCATTCACTCCATCATCATTGGGTGTAAAGGCATTTACGATGCTTAATTCAGGAAACACTTCTGTAATAGAAACAACTCTTGACACCGGGCTACTGAAGTCGCTACTATCTTTAACTGCAATAGTTATAAGCTTATCGGAGATAATGGCATCACCAGAAACTGGGCTACTAAATACTACTTTGGTTAAGGCAGCTTCATAGTTGGCTCTCGAATCCTTTCCGCTAAGCGTAAGCTCACCTGTTGTTGCATCGTAAGCCGATATTATGGCTACACTGGCACCCAATCCGAGAGCCAATAAGTCTCCTTTGGCAAAATTTTGAGCAATAGAAATTCTGGCTGAATAAACTAAGTTATCATCAACATCATTGATAACAGTGGTTTGAGTTAATGCGACTGGAGCATCGCCAAGACTATAAAGAATGGGTTGGGTTTCAATATTGCTGAGCGTTGGCGCATCATTGACCTTCTCAATCTTAACTGAAATAGTGGCACTTTCTGTAGCCATGAAAGAACCATCCGAAGCATTCCACTTAAATGAATCCGAGCCATTGAAGTTTGTAGTGGGTGTATAAATGAAATTTAGGATCGATCCGTTTTCTACAGTTACTTCAGCACCTGTGGTTAAAGGAGAGCCATTCCAGAATAGCACTCCATTGCTAGGCAGTGAAACAATTTTAACAAATACAATCGGGCTTCCAGAGAAGCTGGTAAAATTATCTTCAAATATTGAGTAAGAAAAATTGAACTGCTGATCTTCAGCTGTAACAATTTGAAAGTTGTTAAGTGTTGGGGGAAAATTAGGATTTATTGTTAACGTGCCGGGTACATAGACAAAACTATAATTATTATCACTACCTCCTGAAACGGTGATGGAGTAACCCCCTAAAGGAGAAGCAAGAGTTGCTGTACTAGAAGCAATGGGAGCAACATCCAAATCTGCAACGCCATTCAAATTTACAAAGCCGCTATAACTAATAGTTAAAGGAGGATTGGGAGTAGCTAATAATCTGCTTTTATCATCCGCTGTAACTGTTAGGGTAGCTTTTGTAATTGCTAATAAACCGGCTGTATACGTAAAGTTGTAGTTATTATCTACGCCACCAGAAATTGTGATTGGGTAATCTCCAACGTTGGAAAGTACGGTTGCAGCAGTGCTTACGGATGGTTGAGTATCTAAAATTGTTTGAATTTCACCATTTACAAATCCAGTATAGGTAACGGAAAGTGTTGGATTAGTTAATCCATATACTCGACTTTTATTATCCGCTTTAGCTGTAAGGTTAATTTTATTTACCGTAATCAGTGCAGTTTTTCCTGCTACAGCATTGTAGTTAGCAGTATTTGATGGAGTAAAATCTACTGATAAGATTTGATTAGCACCGGCATTTAAAATAGTAGTTGCCGCAGGTGTATATAAAAATGTGCCTGGTACGCTAGCCGTGGCATTCAACTGAGTGGTGCCCAATGGTGTGCCATACGAAATAGCTGCCGGATTAGCCCAGTTTATACCCGGAGTTGCTTTGTTTACATTGATGAGTGTAGTGGTTCCTGTAACAATATTAAAATTAGTTAAGTTAGCTGGAGTAAAATTAACTGATAAAACTTGATTGGATCCTGCATTCAATACTACCCCGCTGGCGGGTGTATAAGTAAAAGCACCAGTTGTATTGGCCACAGCATTTAGCTGCGCAGTACTTAAAGGCGTACCATAGGCGATTGCCGCTGGCGAAGCCCAGGTAATTATAGGATTTGCCTTGTTGACAGTAATTTGAGTCGTAGTATTAGTAACTGAATTATAGTTGGCTGAATTAGTTGGCGTAAAATTTACCGATAAGGTTTGGTTAGCGCCAGCGTTTAAAATAGTTCCGGCAACCGGACTGTAGGTGAAAGTACCCGGTACATTAGCAGACGCATTCAGCTGACTGCCTCCCAATGCAGTGCCATACGTAATTGCAGAAGGTGATGACCACGTAACAACCGGAGTAGCTTTGTTTACCGTAATTAAAACAGTAGTTCCGTTTACGGTGTTGTAGTTTGTTGCATTGGTAGGAATAAAATTCACTGACAATACTTGATTAGCACCCGCATCCAAAATTGTTCCGCCTGGTGGCGTGTATGAGAAAGTGCCGGGCACATTAGCGGTTGCATTTAATTGAGTAGCTGTTAATGGAGTTCCAAAAGTGATTGCTGCAGGTGATGCCCATGTAACAACAGGAGTTGCTTTGTTTACGGTAATCACAACCGTTATGCCATTGATGGGATTAAAATTAGCTGCATCGGTTGGATTGAAGTTTGCCGATAATACCTGATTTGCTCCCGCATTAAGAACTGTACCAACAGATGGTGTATATGTAAATGTACCCGGTACATTTGCAGAAGCATTAAGTTGTGTGCCACTCAACGGAGTACCAAACGAAATAGCTGACGGGTTATTCCATGTTATTATTGGATTTGATTTTCCCACCGATAAAATTCCATTCACATAAGTAAATGCATAATTATTATCAAATCCACCCGAAACAGTAATAGGATAATTACCGATAGGACTTGCAACAATCGCTG
>JBBSBD010000093.1:0-21641 GCA_038251675.1 Chitinophagales bacterium
ACAGTGGTTGATTGTACCACCGATGATTGGACTGTCATAAGGCAAGGGTTAGGTGAATGGATTGTATATTAAAAAGTATATTCTGATGGATACGATAAACTTTTTCCCCAAAAATCAAAAAGAATTCAAAAAATGTAGTCCAGATCGAACAAATGTCGAACTCTTTTCTGGAAGATTTGGCACTTTTGGCAAAGTTGGCAGCGTAATTTAAGCTCTTAGAAAAGGAACTGCAATGGAGTATTGGCTACATTTAGAAATTAATTGCAAGTTCCGATCCTTTTAAGTTCGAAGAAACCATGAGTTCATAGAAATTGACCACTAAATAATTACATATGATTTCAAATAACTTAGGTTCGAACCCCATTTTTAATATAAGCTTTTATATCAGAACCTTAGCATGATTTTACAATCCCTTTGGTCGCTGAAAAGTAAATGGCAGATATTAAAGTGGGTTACAAAAACGCTGCCGCACATCACACATAAAATGCTTTCATCACAATTGAGTGAACTTAAAAAACATGAATTGATTACGAGGAAAGTGTATGCTGCTGTGCCGCCAAAAGTGGAATATACCATTTCTGCAAAAGGGAAAAAAGCCATGCCGGCTATAGAAGTCATTCGTGATTACGGGATTGCGCTAATGAAGGAAAATGGATCGAAAGAAGAGCTTAAGGAAAAAAAAGAAGGTTGCGGTAAAGAAAAATGGTTAACAAAAAAAATATCGGCAGCAAATGAACAAAGCACCTTTAATAAACTTCATTCAGCATAATATTCCAAACATTCCTGTGTCTGCTCAATCATTACAAATGATTGCGGAACAGTTTGGTGAAAGGGAATTTACAAAAGGCGATTATCTTTTAAAAGAAGGTAAAGTAAGTGGCTATTTTTATTTGGCAAAAGGTTTTTTAAGAGCTTTTACTTTTGATATGGAAGGCAATGATGTAACCACTTATTTTTATTCTTCAGGCAGGGTTGTTTTTGATGCATCTTCTTTTTTCCTGCGCATTCCTTCTACAGAAAACATTCAGGCCGTTACTAACTGTACAGGCTATTATACAACTTTTGATCAATTGAATTCACTCTTTCATTCTGTTCCTGAATTCAGGGAATTTGGCAGGCAGATGATCGTAAAGGAATTTGTTGCTTACAAGCAGCGAACTCTTGCTATGATTAACACGAGCGCAGAAGAACGCTATGAGAACTTAATGGAAACTGATAAAGACATATTTCAATACGCGGCGCTCAAACACATTGCTTCTTATCTTGGCATCAGCGAAAGATCGTTGAGCAGGATCAGGAATGAATTCGCAAAAAGATAATTTTGTTCTTTGATTTTTTACGCCATTTGGCGTAAGCTCTAAATTTACATGTCTTTAATTTTGTGTTGCAATTTTAGAGCAATGAAAAACGAAACAACTTTTAAAAATGATAAAGCAAATGTTATCATTTTTCCTCCCTTACTTTTTGTTTGTACCATCGCATTAAGTGTAGCAATTGGATACATTTTTCCTGTTGCATTATTGCCTTTTTCCATAGCATTGATTGCCGGTATTTTTTTATTAATAATTGCCATCATGATATTGAGGCGTTCAGTAAAAGCGCTTGCCAATCACAAAACAACCGTGAATCCATCAGGTGCAACCACCGCTATTGTAACAAGCGGAATTTATAAACACACCCGCAATCCAATCTATATTTCTTTCACGCTGATTTATATTTCTGTATTAGTTATGACGAATGCATGGTGGGGATTTCTATTGCTTATTCCATTACTAATCATCGTGCAAAAAGGCATTGTGGAAAGGGAAGAAAAATACCTCATACAAAAATTTGGCGACCAGTATCTGAAATATAAAAACAAAGTGAAACGCTGGCTCTGATAGGATTGTTTCAAGCATTACATTTCATCATCAATTTTAAAAAAATACAACATGAACAATAAAATATTAATCACCCTGGCAACAGGCAAAACGGGCTATGCAACTACTCTGCAATTACTAAAAGAAGGATACGCTGTAAGGATCTATGTGCGTTCTAAAAATCAGAAAGTTTTGGAGTTAGAAAAGCTTGGAGCAGAAATAGCGATAGGGGAATTTAATGATTATAATCAACTGAAAACGGCAATGGAAGGCATAACAAATGTTTACTATTGTTATCCATATAAACTGGGAATGCCGGAAGATGTAACACTGTTTATTGCGGCAGCGAAAGAAGCAAAAATTAATGCCGTTATTTTCATGGGGCAGCGAATAGCAAAATTTGCTGATACAGGAAGCGCATTAACGAATGACATCAGGAAGTGTTATGAACTGCTGGAAAAATCAGCGTTGAATGTAATTTATTTTGCACCCGGTTATTTTGCAGATAATGCTTTTGTAGTAACAGAATATATTTTGCAATTAGGCATCATGCCCAATCCATTCGGCGATGGAAAAAACCCTTGGATTTCTATTGCAGATATGGGCAGGTGCATTACTGCACTGTTAAAAAACCCGGAACCTTATTATGGGCAGAAGCTTTTTCCAACCGGATCAAAATCTATTTCATCTAAAGAAATGGCTGCCATATTTTCTAAGGTAAGAAGTAAAAAAGTTATTAAAATAAATATTCCTTCGTGGTTATTTTTAAAAGCCGGAATCATGTCGGGTAAAGATTTTGGCTTTGATACTTTTGCAATTGTGCAGGCAACATTTTATAATAAACAAATGCGAATGAACAGGTTTGATATTGAACCGACTAATGTTGTAGAACAATTGACAGGAAAGGAACCAGAAGATTTTGAAACAATCACAAAAGAATATTTTAATCATTCAAAATACAAGCAAAGCAACTTCTCCCACACGCTTTCAGCATTTATGAAATTTAATCGTATGCCATTTATTAAAGTGCCTGGTAAAAAAGAACTGACAGCGTTGAATACGTCACTTTCTTAAGAATGGAGTTATAAATCCGATAGGTTCACATTCTTTAAGTTGTCAATGTCGTTGCCAAGAATTTTCGTAATATGATTGCGTAAATTATCCATCGCATAATCATCAAATTTAGTGCGGCGTTGTTGCTTCGTCCATAGCAATTCTATTACACTTTAATAGAATATCCTGCAAATCTGCCCCGGGAGAATATAACGGGTCAATTGCCTTAATAAGGTTTGCCCGCATAAAATATAATTTATCCCGGTTGAATTTTTTTGATCCTTTTACCAGGTCTAATTTCATCAATGCCTGTTGTTGGTCTTCTTTAGGATTGAACCAGCCATTCAGTTCAGAACATTGATGGCACACACCGTTTTTATTTATTAACGCACAACGGTTGTCAAAGATATCAGTCATAGTTTTCCTGCCATCCTGCAATAAATATTTTACAACCCCTTCAGTCTTATCTATGATATTGCAAATTTCATTTACCGAAAAATCATACACGTCTTTCAGCATTAAAGCAATCTGGTTTTCTACAGGTAAATTTTTTGAAATGCAGGTAAAGCAGGTATCAATATGTTCTTTCATATCATACCTTGCAGCAGGCGATGTTTCATGCACTTTAATAATTTCTTTTCGCAATGAATCATTTTCAAGCACAAGTGTTTTTGCCTGTTCACTTACATCAGGCACCCATCTTTTTTGCCTTTGCAAATAGTTATATGATAAATTAGTTGCGATTTGAAACACCCATGTTTTTAAAGATGATTCGCCTTTAAATGTGTGCCTTTTATCATAAGCTTTTATAAATGTGTCGTGGGTTAAATCTTCTGCATCATTACGATTTGCCAATAGGCGATAGAGATATGATTTTAGCTGGCTTTGAAAGACGGCAAACAAATCATTAAACGCATTGATGTCACCATTCAATGCTTTTTTTAATATTTCCTCGTTTTGATTTTCCATTGTTCAAATTATTTACTCAGCATTTTATAAGCTGCTGATGGCAGAAAGCGGTTAATGTAATTCAACATTTTAAGCCGACACCACCAATTATAATACTGTCATTTTTTAATAATAAAATTTCTCGAACACTATCTTTTCGTCTTTAACTTTAAAAACAGCAATCTCTTTCCATCCGCCCCTTTCTTTTCCTTCATAGGTTAAATCCCAGGTAAATGCAATGCTAAAGAAGTTTCCATTGATTAATGGTTTTGAGATTTTGATATTATGTATTTTTTCAATCGTTACATGCCAGTATTTTTCTTTTTCATCCATTGCTGCGAGCCCAATAATTTCCTTGTTGTCAGCCTCAATGCTTACAGCATTTTCAGCAAATAGTTCTTTACGGGCATTACTAAATTCTTTCTCGTTGCAAAGTTCAATCAATCGCAATGCTATTTGTCTCGTTGTCATTTTATTTTTTTATTAAGTAATGAAGGCGTTTTTAAAGCCTGCAATTTTTTTATTTTGATTTTATAACAGGTGGTGTAAGTGTAGCTGGCCTCTTTTCAGGACTGCACATGTCATTATCCGCAGGTCTTTCACCAAAGTATAATTTTCCATTTTTATCTAATGAAAGAAGGTCATAATCTCCTGGGCAATCCTGTACAGGTTTCCAGGCAGAGCAGCCGGTTTCAGAAATGTCTTTTTCAATATCTTTTTGCATCTCACAGGCAGAAAAATTAAATGCTTTAATTAAATTTTCATCTGCTGTTTTCAGCTTTATAAACTTTTTTTCTTCTAAAAATAAAGCATCGTAAGTGCCGTCAACTTTGCCAGATTTTCCCTGAAGTTTGTAGGTTCCATAAGTCCTGAATTCAAATATTTTAATTTTCATTTCGGGGTCAAGTGAAAGTGTAAATAACAAAGTCCATTTGCCCTTGTCAAAAGTAAAAACACGATTGCCAAAGGCTTTACCATAGTTGTAAGGCTTTGCATCAGTGTAAGTTCCGGAAAGATTTTCCAGCTTAGATTTTAAATCGTTATTGCCATTACTGCTGAAAGCGAAAGTGATGGCTGTTACTACAACGATTACGAAAGAGATAAATATTTTTTTCATTTTTATTTTTTTAAGTCTTGAATATTATTGACTGTTATAAGCCGGTGCGAAAACATTTGCAACGAAGTCTTCAACGGTAGTAGCGGTGGTGTTTTCGGTCGTCCTTTTATGCGTGTTCAGCAAACCATTGTCAATTGCTACCATCAGTTCGGCAAACTTGCCGGCAAAATCGGGGGAGCTACCTGTTCTTGTAACACCACGGATAAAATCACTAACGGGAAATTGTATGTAAGGCAAATTTTCTTTGCCAATAGAAGCGCCGATGGCAGCAGTTACTTCATTAAGATTATATTCTTTAGGGCCAAGAATCGGGAACACAGATTTGCCTTTGAAGTTTAGCTTTGTCGCTTTTTCAACAATTACTTTTGCAACATCGCAGGTAGCAATAAAAGGAAATTTCTTTTCACCGTTAATCGGCAAGCCATAAATGCTTTGTTGTTTAATTAAACCCAATGCGTAAAAAGTGTTTTCCATATAAAAGGTAGGCCTGAGATGGATCACATTTACACCTGGCAATTGGTTAAGTTTTTCTTCCATTTCCGAAAGGCCCTGTATAACGCCATTGCCCCTGGCAACGTGGCAACCATTGCTGCTGATATTTACCACATTTTTAATTGCTGATTTTTTGATTGCTTCAATTTGCGCATCGGCCTGCTGTCTTTGGTCGGCAAAAAAATCTTCTGCCAAATGATTCGAGAAGATTAATGTTATCACTACGTCTGCGCCTTTTAAGGCCGCCGTTAGTTTATCCTTTTCAAGCATTGAGATGGCTACTATTTCTGCACCTTTTTGTTTGAATGGCAGCAGATTTTCTTCACTCCTGGCTATCAGGGTTGGCTTATAACCTTGTTCCAATAATAGGTTTGATACTTTGCTGCCGACCTTTCCGGTGGCGCCGATTACTACAATCTTTGTCATACTGTATTATTTTTTGTGAATAATATAGTTGTGACAATTGAGGGAATGAAAACGGATGAAAAGTGTCAGAATTTTTTATCTGATGGTATGAGATTTGAAAAACGAAACCACCCGGCAAATCTTTCAGTGTTTTAATAATACATTTCTAAACAGCTACTATAAATCTTTCCCCGGTTCACCATAATTTTTAGAAACATCGTCTAACACAAGTACCCAATCGTTTTCAATGCCGGTTGTAGGCGGCGTAAACTTCATATTTGCATTTGCAGGGGTAATATTTATTTTTTGTGCACTTGCATCTTTGGGATTTAACCACCACTCAACAATATTTTTTTTAAAGATGGATACGTTGATGGTTATCGCTTTTCCAATGGGCAAATAAATCATTGAATAAGTATTGTTGCTGTCACGAAAAGCTTCGATATGAATACCAGTAGGCCAAGTAGAAAAGTTCAATTCAAGAACGTTGAGGAAACTGAAATCCGTCCTTTGCTTGAACAGCTAAGCTTTATTAAGAATAAGAAAAAGTGGGGACTCTATCTTATGAGTGGCTTTCGTGAAATTTTAAAAGATAACTTTACTGTAATCAGATCTGCCATGAACTAAAGCAGTTTGCTGCAACTTAACAACTATTACTTTAAGCTTGATGAAAGATATTTCAATTAATCACTCTCTTATCCTTCGCAACATATCTGGCAAAGGCTAATAAAGCTCCAGTTACCATAATATTCCTGAAGAAATTTATCATCTCTAATTCCTTTTCTTATGCTGCATCTGCCGTCATGTTTACTGCATCTGGCTCATTTCCCAAAGCATGTGGCAAGTGTGCTAAAAAAGCCATCAGTATTACATACAAAGCCATTAAGCAATAAGCCAGTTTATCATATTTACCAATCACAGCGCTGGTTATAAAAAGCAAAATACAGACTAGCGTAAAGTAATTCCAGAAATATGGAAACGGAATATAACGAGGGACGAATGATGCGCCAACATCGGGCTTACCTAAGTGTAAGCCTACGTATAACAAAAATGAAAGCGGGAAAAGGTATCTTCCGATACCTAAAATTTTATCCATAACAGTAAGATTAATTTGTTGGAAAAGGAATGAGGGGGCGTATCTCAACCGAACTGTTTGGATACTTTAAAATCGGGCAGGTTTTACGCCATTCTTTTACTTCGTCCATGTTATCTGTTTTGCAAATAAGAAAGCCTGAAACCATTACACTGCTTGCTTCTTTGTATGGATTTTCTTTGTTACTGCCATCGTCTGTAAGCAAACCGTGATACTCCATAGGCGCTTTGTGGATTAACTTCCCTTGCATGGCGATATTGCCAATCCATTCTTGCCATTTGGGCATGTCTTCGGCCATATCCTGTGAAGTAGTGAGATAGCCGTTTTCAGCAGTAGCATTCCTGAATAATAATAAATACTCTTTTATGTTTAAAAAATTTAGTGATGAACAATGAAGTAAAATTCAATAACTAAACTTTCTTATACGATGACAAAAGTCTACGTTTTATAATTTGGATTTGAGCCGACTGTAAACATCTTTATTAATGACGAGATAGGAAGGGATAAGCTTACTGGAAAGCCTTGTCATAAGAGTGTGCCTGTTTTCCATCAGCCATTTAATTCTGTCTAATGCAGAGAGCGCCACAAAGCTGTTGATGCGATATACGGAGTTGGCATAAGACGCTTCTAAAATTTGCTTATACACTTTATCAAACTGCGGCACGGTTTCCATCATTGTTTGAAAATCTTCTCTGTCAATAGCAAACAATTCACAATGCTCCACAGTCCTTATATTTTCTGTTACGGGTTTAGCGCTGCCAAAACTAATAAGCTCCGAGCACCAGTTATCTTCAATAACAATGTCCCTGGTTGTTTCATTAAAATCATTATCATATACAAAAACCTGCAGGCAACCTTTTGCAATAAAATAAACGTACCTGCCGGTATCACCTTCTTTTAAAAGTTGTTCGTTACGCTTGATTTGTATGTGCTTGAATGAAGACAGTACTTTGTCTAAATTATCAATATTATTTCCAAGCCTTTTCGTGATATGGTTGCGTAAAATTTCCATCTTGTAATCAACAAATTTAATGCGGCATTGTTGCTTTGCTATGCAACGTTCGTTTCCTTACGTCAAATCCACTTATAGAAATTTATGAAAAATATTTTTCATTTCCTGTAATTCTAATGCAAAGTTTGATACTTATTATATGTTAACAGCCCGGGCATTTTTTAATATTATATCAATCAAAAAATGAAATCAAAAATTATTAAACCGATTGTGTTTGCTATTATATTATTTGTATCAGCAACAACAGACATTGCAAATGCCCAAACAAAACCAGGCGTATTTTATTCAGTTACTGGCAACTGCACGAAGGATACATCCTGGCTATTCGGCACTTATCATATAATAAACGATTCTTATTTAAATGAAACGCCGGCTGTAATGAATGCACTTAATAACGCAAAAAATACTGTGGTAGAAGTTATCATATATTTATCGCAATTAGCAGACGCAAATGCAAAAGCACTGCTGCAAAACAAGCAGCTATCACAACTGCTTGAGAAACCTTTTGCCGATAGCCTGGATGCTAAATTAAAATCTACAACAGGCGTTGGCATCGCACAGTTTGAAACGCTGAAACCAATGACGGTAATGCTTACGCTTTCTATTGTTTACCTGATGAAAGATAACCAGGCAATCATTTCACAATACACAGGTGTTCCTCTGGATGTTGCCTTTGTAAATAAATCCAAAGCTCAAGGGAAAACAGTTAACGGGCTGGAAACGATCAACCAGCAAATGGATTTATTGTTTAATACAATGAGCGAGGCAGAACAGGTAAATATGTTACAGCAATTCATTCGCAATAAAGACAAGGCAATTGAATCCGGTAATGTATTTCTAAAAACATATTTTGATAATGATATTGAAAAGATCTATGACATTTATCAGGAGGCCGCAAGAGAAAGCGGCGATATGGAATTTTTAATAAAAGGAAGAAATGATAATTGGATGAAAATATTGCCTGGCCTTATTAATGATGAATCACAGTTTATTGCAGTGGGTGCCTTGCATCTTGCCCGGCCCGATGGACTGGTTGCACAACTTAGAAAAATCGGTTATACAGTTACCCCACTAAAATTAAAGTAGTGAGCGAAAAGGAATTTCTGGAACAGATAAAACAAAATCAGGGCATCGTCTATAAGCTTGTATCCCTGTATGCTGCTGATGCAGAAGAAAAAAAAGATTTGTACCAGGAGATATTATTGCAATCGTGGAAGTCGTGGAAAAATTTCAGGAACGAATCTAAATTCAGCACCTGGCTATATCGCATTTCACTCAATACGATCCTTACACAAAAAAGAAAGGCATCAATTGTTGATTATAAAGATTCTTTGGATCAATACACTGATAAACTACAAGTTGATGCATCAAATAATCAAACGATTAAAACTTTGCAATTGGCCATACGCCGGCTTGCGGAAACAGACAGGGCAATTATTTCAATGCACCTTGATGGATTTGAAAATGCTGAGATATCTGCCACCATTGGCATTACCAATAATAATGTCGCAGTAAAGCTGCATCGAATTAAACAACAATTAGCGAGTTATCTAAAATAAGAAAGATGAATTCTAAAGAACAATGGAAAAGTTTTGGAGAAGATGAAGATGCTGATTTGTCTGCTTTATTAAACATGAAAAGTATCACAAAACACATATCCACAGATCCAATGATGAAGATTAAAAGAAATCTTCTTATCAATTCTATACTTGGCATTTTAATTAGCGCAGGTTATATTTTCCTGCTGATACGTTTTCCCTTTTGGCAATTATTACTGTGCATTGGCATTGTTTTAATCTTTACGGTTTGGGCGGTAGTAAAAGCATTTTTGCTTTATAATAATATGGAAAAAACATTGCCCGGAAATACGGTGTTGCAGGAAATGGAACGGCATTATGCCAGCATGGAAAACTGGATGACCGTACAGCAAAAGGTTGGTTTATTAATCTACCCGGTAAGTGCAGCCGGTGGGTTTATGTTGGGTGGTTCTTTAGGCGCTGGTAAATCCATTGATATAATTATGCAAAAACCCTTGATGATAATTGCCTTGCTGATTGCCGTTGCCATACTTGTACCATTATGTTTTTATTTAGCAAGATGGATGTGTAAGGTTGCTTTTGTAAAATACACTGAACAACTTAAAAGAAATATCGAAACGCTTAAAAGTGAAATATAATTTTAAAACCTTTTCAATAAATAAATAAACAATGAACATGACTACTGAACATAAACCGAATATTTTAAACAAGCTGGTATATACTGTTTTTGTAATAACAGGCATCGTATTTATTTTTCTCAAAGATTTTTCATCAGCCACTATTTTCATAGGCATTTCCCTTTCGTTTGATCCCTTCGATCAAAAAATGCCTTTTGGCAAAAGGCCTTTATGGCAAAGGATATGGCTAATTATTCATCTTATTGCTACGTTTGTTCTTTTGTGGTTCACGGTAAAAAGCTAACATAAATCCGCATGGCAACTTGCTGGAAATTTTCAGAGTTGCTCTTCACATCTTATGAATAGTGTTGATAGTATAGATAAGACAACCACGAATAGACAGATACAATTTAATTCCCAGGGAAGAAGAATAATTTTTCATATCAAAAACAACCGAGGCAAAAGTTTTTCAGAAAGTTACTGGCAGGAGAACAATCTTTAGAAAGTGCCAATCAGCGTTTATAAATTCCGATTATGTATATATAAAGTATCTCACGAGCCGACTTTCCACATAATGTAACTTCCGTCAATTATATCCATTTACGTTATATGTTAAGCCGAAACGTCTAGTTAGAACCTAAAAATGTATTAAAAATTTAGTTCCGGTCAATAGGGTGAGTTTTAGATCTTCGAATGGATGCTTTGAAGGATAAAATATTATCTGCATGTCAGTAAAGATTAAAATAGTTCCTGTTACCAATTTTCTTCATGCCCTTTTATTGGAATTTAATTTTTTTGATATTTGCAGTTTCCGAAGATTTATGCGGATGTTGTGCTGCAAGGCCTTATAATTTTGGCTTAATTTGGGAAGCTTAGAAAAGGTATTTTTATAATCTTCAGCCAGGGTTTGAAGTGTCGTCAAATCTTTCTGAAGTTGCTGCATCTTTTCACTAGCAAAATGATTTCCATTGCTGATAGCCATTTCCTCATCGAGTAGTTTCTTGCAAAGAGAAATGAATTTTTGATGGTCTGTTTCGTTAATGTATAGCACAATTAATTTTGATCAAGTAAGGAATATGTGTAAACTGATCAAAGTAAATTAATATATGGTCCATAGCAGGCGGCTAAGAGTTATTTTTAGGTAAACAAATCATTTGCTAAATGTTAACGAAGTGATGGTTTGCACAGTGAGAAAAGGCGGGACGTTATAAGTATTGTGATTAAGCCTGTAAAAATTGATAGCGCACTGGCAATTAATTCTGTAGGATGTATCGTATACCCTTACGTATGCTCAAATAAACAGTGATAAGAAAAGCTCCTAAAAGGAAAAAGAGGATAAAGTTTTTAATCATTCCGGAACTAGCACTCTTTAAAGGCAGAATAGGTAAATCTATGTATTGAATCAAAGGTGTTTCTCTCATCAACGTAGTTTTCGCTGATTCAAGGCTTCTCACCAAATCTATATAAGTCGTTCTCAAAATTTGTACATCGGTTTGCTGCCTCTCTCCGGATACGGTAGTTATTTGCCTTATAGCATTTATATTCGCATCAGTAAATGCTGCTCTTCCATAAAGAGCCCCGCTAAAAGCATTCCTGATTGAATCAGTTCTCTTCTGAAGAAATGCTACGTTCAGTTTAGCTCGTTGTGTTTTAGTTTCTATATAGTACTGTGTTACTTCTTCTATCAATGCTTCGAGAAAATATTTTGAAAATAGCTCATTCTCCGAGGTACAGCTAACTGATATGATACTGGTTCCTTTTCCTTTTTTATTTACATCAAGATTTTCGGAAATTAAATTATCATATATATTACCGATAATTCTATTTTCAAACAAAATGGTGCTTGTATCTTTCTTTTGAGATAAAAAATTTAAGTGATAATAAGGGCTTCCCTTCATCCATTTAGCCCTATAATTTAGCGAGTCAAGAAAAAAGTCAGCGTATGTAATTAATTTCCCATGAATATTTATAGTTTTTCTAAGGGTTTTCTCAATCAACAGGCGAGACTGCATCAATTCCACAATATTCGTCACACTGCTAAAAACTCCACCGGCATCCATCATCGTTTCAATTCCTAATTGCTCCGACAATTGCGAGTAATCATTTTTTGCACTTTGTGCCGCCCCTTCGTCCAGGGCGAATGTTATTTCAGCAGCATAAGTTGGCTTTTTAAGAAAGCTCCTTACAATTCCCCCTATGCCGAATAATATTGAAACAAGCAAAATTATTTTCCATTTGGATAGCAGGTAACTACCTGAACGTTGAACCAGGATGATTAATTTTTTCGGAGAGAATTCATCGAATACACGATCCGAATCTGGCTGTATGATAACTTCTGTCATTTTCCGAAGATATTATAGATAACGGCAAGCATGGTAACTACAGTTGCCCCTACAGTTATCAATTCTCCTGCTCTCAGCCGCTCACGTTCCCGTTTTACGGGAACGAAAATTTCGGCGCCCGGACTTAACTTTGGATAGTTTCTAAAAAAGAGAAAAGAATGCGTTCCTTTCACAGATCCATTCGCATAAACAACATAAGGCCTTTTGCGGGCTGATCTTTCACTATAACCGCCGGCACCTGAGATATAATCTTTAAAATTAAAACCTTTATCATATCGGACTAAGGCAGGGTAGAGCACCTCTCCATTGACCCTCACAGTCTGTAGTTGTTTTGGAATTCTTAAGGTGTCCCCATCATTTAAAAGAAGATCATATTCTGACCGGGGATTGGCTAAAATTTTTTGAAGATTTATACCCACGTTTTCAGATTTCTTTCCATTATAAAATTTTATTTGGCTTTCAAGAAGTTCGGTCGGTATGCCAGATTGAATATTTTGCTTTATTAAATTAAATAATCCTTGTACTGAATTATTCTGTTCCGTTCTGGTAAGATTTTTTGTTCTTACCAACACAGCTCCTTCAAGGTAGGCTTGTGGTGTAAGGCCGCCTGATCTTTTGATAAGATCTGAAATGCGATCACTTTTGGCTTCTAATGTGTATTTGCCCTGGTATAAAACTTCACCTTCTATTACTGCATTTTTCTGGACATAGTATCCCGGAGCAGGATGTACCACCACCTCATCAAACGGCTCAAGAATTAACGAGGTGTCCGGCGATGATCCACCATTCAAGCTAAGATTAATGTCTTGCTCATAAATAACGGCTGTTTTCAAATTTGCACTATCAGCATTTCCGTTCTTTACTCTTCTAGATATTTCTACGTGATTCAGCGATGCTGATTCTTTAAGGCCTCCTGCCATTAATACTAAATCCTGAACGGAAATTCCTTCCTCATATATAAATGTACCAGGGTTGGACACTTCGCCTTCAATAGTTACATAGTATCCTTCCTTTAAATCAAATTTAGAAAATATGTTAATCCGGTCTTCCCGCTTAAGCCTGATATCCGCTACCTCACCTTTCAATAGCTTTTCAAGATCAACCGAAATTATTTCAGGGCTAAGATCATCTTTAAGTCTATGCAGTGTGGCTCTTGATGTAAAGGCATCTTCCCGCAGGCCATCGGCTTCTGCTATTAACTGTTGTAAAGTCATGCCTTCTTTTAGTTCGTATTCTCCGGGCCTGTAAACAGCTCCGTTAATGCTTATCCTGTTAGCAAACCGATTTAATATTTTACCAATAACATAGGTATCACCTTTTTGCGGAGTTATGTCTGAAAGACTGTTGCTGGTTATCGTTGTTACCTGCCTTTCTTTCGATGTGTTTTTAAAAACCTGGATCCGCGCTGTATAGGCATTGTCAGTAAATCCTCCTGCATAGTCAATTATTTGAGCCAAAGTTTCCCCTTCTTTTACATCGTAAATACCGGGTTTTTTTACTTCGCCTTTTAATTCAATTCTTACGTCATAAGTATTTATTTTAATAACGTCATCATCCATCAAACGGATGTCATTTTTCTTTTCACCTTTTACCAGAAATTGATAAACATCAATGGTCGCCACTACTGAATTATCACGTATTATTTGTATATCTCTAAAAGAGCCATTGGCACTTGGCCCCCCGCAAGCATATAAAGCGTTGTATGCTGAAGCCAGGGAAGGCAATGTATATGTACCGGGAACCGTGGCTTCGCCTATTATCGCAACTTTTATACTTCTTATAGACCCGAGGCTTACATCAACAAATGTATGGCCACTTCTGATATTTGTATAAATAGTGCTTGCCAGTCTCTGGGTGATTCTTCTTTTTGCCTGCTCAAAAGTTAGGCCACTCACGGTAAGCGGACCCGCAACAGGAATTCTTATCAAACCTTCAGGCGAAACCCTAAGTTTATAGTTAGCCTCAGAATATCCGGATACATCAATCAGCAATTCATCATCGGCTGCCAGTTGATAATTTTTAGGAGTCGGAATTCTTAGGTTGGGCTCAAAGGTTATTTTACGGTTATTAAAAACATCAAAGCCAAAATTTCTTGATTGTAACGGAGTAAATGCCGCAGTATAATCCTGCAGCGGACGTTGCTCAACAGTACTTACCGAATCCATTTGCCTTCTTCCGGGGCTTGAAGACTGAGACTGATCCGCCAGTTGCTGAGCGTTAGCAGCCGTCATCGTTTTTCTTACCGACTGAATCCGCAATTTAAATTTAACCAATTCAACAGGGCTCATTCCCCTTGAGAGCGCTAACTGCTCGAGTCTCTCATTGTTCAGATCAAGGCGATCTGCTTCATTGATAAATTTCCTTATTTGCTCATCAGTCAATTCTTCCACCTTTACATTCGACAATTCATCAGAAGTTTGTGCTGTGGCAATCACTTGAATGAATAAAATAATTACCAGGAAGAGAAAAATACGTTTCACGAAAGAATGTAGAAAAGTCAATTTGAATTATTTAAAGAGATCTGTTTAAAAACACTGCAGAAAAAAAATGCCCATTGCCATAAGTGTTAGCTGTCAAAATCCATTTTTAGCGAAGCAAAAATAAACAAATCACAACCCTGTATATTACCATTGCATTAATTTTTAAGACAAGCTTCCCCACGTTTACTTAGTCTTCATTGTACAGCCATTAGCCGGCCCATAATTCTATCGTCACAAAACTGATCCGGTAGAAAATTGCAAGTTATATTTGAAGCCATAAAAGTTTGCAGATGCTTATTGCTATCATAATCTCGTGAATAGAGATACTTAGTTATGAATAGTTATGAAAAAGTATTATTTAATAGACCATAAAATTCTCTTTTTATTTGGGTATCTTTTTTACCTTTTCACTCCTTACATAGTGGGAGTTACTAATCTCTTTACCGGGTTCCCGGGCATAGAACTTTATCAAAGTTTTTTTAAAAGAATACCGAAGGAAAAGTTGATGATATATGCCATAATTACGCTGCTTTGGTTGCCGGCATTTTACCTGGGGCATTTAAGCTTTAAACTTTTAAAACCTTATAAAAGAAGCCTTCAACTTTTTCCGGAAACTGCAACCAGCAAAGGAGTTTCATATATTGGATTCTTGTTGATTTTTATATTAGTGCTTTTTGCTTTCATAAGCCGCAACTCCATTTTGGGAGGGTATAGTTCGTATGATGTAGGTGCAAGGGGGAAAATGTCAACCTTACTTGTTGTGTTTAATTTTTTCCTCACTTACCAGTTGGTTAGCAGGCAGAAGGTTTCGTGGCTGTTAATTACAGGTACGGTTATTACTGCACTGCTGCTACTGAGTATGGGGGGAAGAATGTATGTAATGCAAACTATAGTGGTATTTCTCATCTATAAAACTTCTTTTTCAAAAAAGGCCTTTAGTTTATTTCGAATAATTGGTTTTGCTTTTGCGGCTTTTCTTATCATAAGCTTTGTAGGGATATGGCGAATGAAAACTTCTTTTAATGCCTCAATGGCCGCCTATTCGCTTTTTGCAGAACCTGTATTTACCTGGTTCAGCACAAGTACTTATTTAATTTCAAACAGTATCCCGCTATTCAACATGCCGTTGAATTTTATTACCTCATTTTTTAATGTCGTGCCCAATACTTTTTTCAGTCTTCAGCCTTATATTATTTCTCCATACCAAATGGTTAGCAATTATCAGAGCCCTCTTGGAGCTGACAGCGTTTGGGCTAATATTGTTATCAATTTCGGATCAATCGGATCGTTTGGTTTCTTATTCGGCATGGGATTTATTCTTAATTTTTTGAGACATAATTCTGAAACCAGCAGGTTCGGAGCGGTTTACTACATCATGGTTTGCGCCATGCTTCCTTTCCAGTTTTTTAGAGATGGCTTTTATCTTTTAAATAAGCAACTTTTTTTTAATTTTTTAATATTACCGGCGGTCTGCCTGCTTTTATTGAAGACTATTCAATATGTTCAAAGCCTGCTGCAAAGGCGAATGTTTATGGATAAAAATTTAAAACAGGCCTGAGTGATTTGCGATTACTTTGTAACAAATTTACATTGAGGTAATATTGAAATGTGTAGTTTCACTTCTATTAATTCTGACAAAATTCACTGTTGTTAAATCAAAAATTCCTTAATGTCAAATAGCATAATTGAAGTTGAAAATGTTTCCAAACTATACAAATTAGGAAGTTTAGGTACGGGTACTTTTTCCCATGATCTTAACAACTGGTGGCAGAAGAAAATTAAGAAAAAAGATTCTTCAATTCTTCATGGTGATAAAAACGACCGGTCTCTCAAAAATGAATCAGGTTACACGTGGTCATTAAAAGATATAAATTTCTCTATTGAAGAGGGTGAGATTTTTGGAGTGATAGGCAAAAATGGGGCGGGGAAATCCACTCTTTTAAAAATCTTATCAAAAATAACAAAGCCAACAACGGGCCAGATAAAAATTGATGGGCGCATCGCCTCACTTTTAGAAGTAGGAACGGGGTTCCATCCCGAATTAACAGGCCGGGAAAATATTTTTTTAAATGGCGCTATCCTTGGTATGAAAAGGCAGGAGATTAAAAAAAAGTTTGAAGAGATTGTTGATTTTTCGGGTATTGGAAAATATATTGATACACCTGTAAAAAAATATAGCTCTGGTATGTATGTGAGGCTGGGCTTTGCTATTGCGGCAAACCTTGAACCTGATATTTTAATTGTGGATGAAGTGCTCGCTGTGGGCGATGCTGAGTTCCAGGCTAAATGTATTGGGAAAATGAAAGATGTTTCTATGAAACAAGGCAGAACAGTAATGTTTGTAAGCCATAACATTTCAGCCGTAAAACAATTGTGTACCAAAGGTATTTTGTTAGAGCATGGCGAAACGAAAATAATAGCGGGAATAAAGGAAGTAATAAGACAGTATCAGCAAGATGAAACGGATATTTCTGACGGTATGCGGGGCGAAATCCCTGCAGGCTTGCCCGGATATTTTACAAACTGGCAACTGCAAAATACGAACTTAAAAAATCTTCATGCAACATATACGGGTGATACCTGCGTATTTGCTTTTGGCTTTAAAGCTTTGCACCAGTTTAAAAATTGTGAAGCCCGGTTTTTAATAAGATATGATGAACTGCTGATATTACATGCCAGCAGCTTATCTCACAACGGCTTTCATTTTAATGTTGCACCTGGCAGTTATTATTTTAAATTCAAAGTTGATCTGCCGGTAAGGGATGCCGCTTTTGATATTACTGCTATCTTTTTAAGTAACGGTAAAATTATTGATACCTGGAACTCATCTACAAAGCTTACAATACTTAATAATTTCGGCTCAAAAGTATCTGCAGGAGTTATTAATCCTGTCATTGAATTTACCATGACCGGTCATACTGTATTGGCTTAAATCTGTTCTCTTTTTTATCTTTCAAAAGTTTATTCTCAAACCCAGGCAATGCCCCGAAGACTGAAGAAAAAGATTTTATTTATAAGTCATAAATCAAACCGAAGCGGAGCTCCTTTGCTGCTTTTGGAAATAATTAAAGAATTTAAAAAACAATCATCCATACCATTTCAAATTTTAGCCGTGGAGGAGGGGGAGCTAACAAAAGACTTTTGTTTGGAAGGCGAAACTTTTATCTGGAATAAAGCTGCGCAGCCTTCGCCTCCAGCTGGAAGTAGCGTAGGTGGTTTTGCTTCCCGGATTAAATTAATGTTTCACAAAATTTATATTTTATATCGAATAAGAAACAGCACACTTGTTTTTTTTAATACAATTGCCAGCGGGCGATTACAAAAAAAATTGCTGTTTTTAAAATGTAAATATATTTATTACATACATGAGCTTGAAGCTGCTATGCACATGCTTGTTGACAAACAAACCCTTAAAGTAATTTTAGGCAATGCAAATCTTTTCCTGGCTGTTTCAGCCTCAGTTAAAAAAAATCTTATAAATAATTGCCGGATTAGTGAGAACAGTATAAGTGTTATGACAACGCCTTTTGAAGGCAAATTCAGAAAAGAAGATCACCACGAATTTGCAAAAGCATTTAAACTTAAAAATAAAATTCCAAATGATTTTATAATCATTGGCTGTGTGGGGCATAATGAGTGGCGTAAAGGTTTTGATTTATTCTTCCCTTTAATAAAACTCTATTTTAATTTGTTCCCGGAAAGCAAAGTAATTTTTTTGTGGAAGGGATTTGCTAGTAATGAGCCTTCTTCTTTTTTTGATATGTATGAACAGAAGAAATTTGATCTGGAAGGGAAATGTCTTTTGCTGCCTCACTCGAATGACAGCATAGCAACAATGGCCTGCTTTGATATTCACTTGCTGCTTTCAAGAGAAGACCCTTATCCTCTCGTGGTGTTAGAAGCAGCGACACTTGAAATTCCTACAGTATGTTTTTTAAACTCAGGGGGAAGCCCGGCTTTCATTGAAGATGATATAGGCATTTGTGTGGGCTATGGAGACTTGTTTCAGATGGCTACCAAACTTCATGCGCTTGCGCAAAATAATGATGTTAGAAACAATATGGGAAGTAACGCTTTGTCAAAAATAGAACGCCATTCTTTTGATAAAACAATTCCTGAATTCATCAAAATTTTAAAAGGCGATTTATATCATAGTTAGGTGGGAACATAATGATTTACCATAGAATCTTTAGATGATTAGTTAGCATGATATCAATAATTATATGCTCCGCAAATAAAAAAGTTTTAGAAAGGGTGATTGAAAATATCAACGCTACTATCGGTATTCCGTTTGAAGTAATTGTGATTGAAAATGAAGTTGGCGCATTTGGTATATCAGAAGCTTACAACCAGGGCGCCGCAAAGGCAACATTTGATATATACTGTTTCATGCATGAAGATATTGCATTTGAAACATTGAATTGGGGCGAAAAAGTACTTATTCATTTATCAGAAAAATCAGTAGGGTTAATAGGAGTTGCCGGCGGTGATACCAAAAATCTAACGCCTACTTCATGGTCGGCTTCTATATTTGAAAGTGAAATTTCCATTATACAGCATTATAAAAATAATGGAAGGCCTCCGGAAAGAATTCTAAAAACAGGGTATCCGGAAAATAAAAATTTAATAAAACCAGTTGCCTGTTTGGACGGTGTTTGGATGTGTACCCGTAGGGATGTATTTGAGCAACATAAATTCGATTCAGAAACATTTAAAGGATTTCACGGATACGATATTGACTTTTCTCTCCAGGTTTTTAAAAGTTATAAGGTTTGTGTAGTTTTTGACATTCTTGTTAATCATTATTCTGACGGATCTTTTAATAAAATTTGGATGAAGAATATGATGCTCCTGAGTAAAAAGTGGAAAGGTTTTCTGCCGGTGTCAGTAAGGCCATTAACAAAAAAAGAATTTATAACCCAGCACTGGACATCAATGAGTGCATTTATAGAACATCTGCTAAGGCTTGATTATAGATTAGACTTTATACTTTTCCAATTTTTAAAATACTCCATCAATAAGTTTTTTCATTTCTTTCATTTTTCCCATTTTCTGAAGCTTATTTTGAACAGATACTTTAAAAAGAAAGAGAATTAGAATCACTAAATATGAAACTGCTATAGTCTAAAATTCTATCGTAAATATTTTGAAGCAAACCACTACTTTATAATTTTTTCCTTTAGAATTTTGTCATACTAAGCTATCCGTGTATACATCCTGCATTAAGAAATGTTCCTGTTTAAAATGTTATTGCGAATAGATATGTGATAACAATTTGTTATTGTTTTATTAATCTCAAATAACACAAATAAAAATAAGGAATCGTTTTCTTTGTTATGAAATTCATCCCCTATCTAAATTTCTTTAGCCCAGAATGATTGCATCATGTGGTGTATTTATGCAACGCACGTGACAATTGTGAATCCATAGATTTTGTTATCAAATAAAAAAAAGCTTAAAAAAAGCTTAATGGGAATTCTATTTCTAAAATAAAAACAAAACCATTTTATGAATGTCAATTTACCAAAGAACATTGCACCAAAAAATATTGATAGTCTCCCACGAGGCAAGTCAATTTTAAAGTGCAAGCCTTTACTACTTTTTCTGCAAATGATGATTGTATTAACCATGTTGTTTGCCTTTAACCAAAAAGCAACTGCCCAACTTACGACGGGTGATTTGGCGTTTACGTCATTTAACGCAGACGAAGACGGATGGTCTCTGGTCACTTTCGTTGATATTCCCACAAATACGATTATTTATTTTACAGATAACGAGGCGCAAAGTACTACTTCATTTAATTCGGGTGAGTCTTACCATCAGTGGAATACAGGTGCAAGTGTTATCCCCGCCGGCACTGTGATTCGCTTTAGTGCAATTGATAATTCGTCCGGACTTGCTGCTTCAGCGGGCACATTTACTCGTTTAGCTGTTTCAGGTAATACTAATTATGGACTTTCAACATCGGGAGATACAGAGTATGCATTTCTGGCAAGCAGCAGTACACCCTCCACGCCCGTTACATTTCTTGCAGCAATAACAAATGATGAATCTTCAACCCTTACAGATCTGTCTAATGCAGGGCTTACAAATGGTGTAAATGCTATTGTACTTACAAGTGCTGCTAATGGCCCGGACTATGGTGAGTATAATGGCTCACGTAATGGCCAGGCAACTTTTGCAGCTTATCGCCCTTTGGTAAACGACATAACAAACTGGACTGTTGATGCGATTGATGGCAGTTATGCCGCAACCGTTCCCAGCACAATGGCATTTACTATTATGTCTTGCGTAACAACAACTTCAGACACCACCATTTTTGCCTGCGGCAATTATATGTGGAATGGAAATACTTACACGGCCTCAGGTGCTTATACTTTTATGACTACAGGTGCTGCAGGTTGTGATTCAATAGCTAACATTCACCTTACTATTTCTATGTGTGGCACTACAGGCCCAAGCACAACGCAATCTCCTTATGTACAGGCTGTAGAACCAAGTGTAAATTATACTTCCATATTAAGCGCCAATGATTCAATAAATAGTTATAAAATGGTAGGCATACCGGATGGCCTTGGCGCTTATGATAATGGTAATGGAACTTTTACTTTGCTGATGAATCATGAGTTGAACAATACCTTAGGTGTTGTAAGAGCTCATGGCTCCAAAGGTTCTTTTGTTTCTA
>JBBSBD010000094.1:0-21438 GCA_038251675.1 Chitinophagales bacterium
AAGGTGTTGTTATTTGATCATGGAAAGCAACGAAATCTCCACTCACATGGAATGCACAATTACCTTACACGAGACGATATTACACCAAAAGAGTTTTTAGAAATAAGTAAAAATGAATTAAGAAAATACGGAGTAAAAGTGTTGAGAGCTGAAGTAAAACATGCAAAAAAAGATGAAGATGGGAATTTTGTTATAAAGGATATAAATGAAAAAACCTATCATTCTAAAAAACTTATTCTTGCCACAGGCTTAACGGATAACCTGCCCGAAATAAAAGGCATTAATAAATTTTATGGCAAATCAATTTACCATTGTCCATACTGCGACGGCTGGGAAAACAACCACAAAACGATAGGCGTATATTCTAAAAGCAGGAATGGAGTGGATGTAGCTGTTACCCTCACAGCATGGAGTTCAAAGATCACTTTATATACGGACGGCAAAAAGTATTTGACAAAAAAAAATAAAGATCTATTAGCTCAAAAAAGTATCAAAGTAATCAATGAACCCATAGATTCTTTCGAAGGCAAAGGGTCTCAGCTTAAGAATGTTGTTCTTAAAAATGGCGACAAATCTTTTTGCGAAGCGCTTTTTTTCTCCAACGGATACAGCGTGCAATGCCATCTTGTAGAAAGCCTCGGATGCAAAGTGAACGAAAATAATATTGCAATAACTAATAAGTCACAACAAACAAATATTAGGGGATTATACGTGGCAGGCGACATTTCCAAGGACGTCCATTTTGTGGTGATTGCCGCCGCCGAAGGTGCGAAGGCTGCCGTTTACATAAATAAAGAATTGACAGAGGAAGAAATCAAATCTTAATTTCATTTACTTATACACCCTTACATAATCTACTTCCATGCTGTCGGTGGTAAAAGCCGGATCAACGGTACCCGCGAAGTCTCCGCCGATTGCTACATTCATGATTAAAAAGAAGTCGTGGTTGAACGGAATACTGCTGGAATTTACAACGGTATGATAAACCACCCCATCGACTGATATTTTAATTATTGAAGGAGTCCATTCCAGCGAGTAAATATGAAATTGAGTGGTAGCGTTTGGGATCACCGTCGTATTGCCATCTGCGTTTCCCCCTGATCGACCGGGGTAATGAAGCGTTCCGAATATCTTATTTAGCTCACTTCCGCGACTTTCCATAATGTCAATCTCGCCGCAGGCAGGCCAGTTTACGGTGCTAATATTGCTGCCTAACATCCACAACGCAGGCCATGTACCAACACTGGCAGGAAGCTTTGCCCTAAATTCCACCTTTCCATACGTGAAAGCGAACTTATCTTTTGAAAGTATTCTTGCAGACGTATAGCCGCTGCCACTATAGCTTTCCTTTGTAGCTTTAATTTTTAGAACACCATTTTGCACAACTGAATTTTCGGGCCTGTTAGTATAATATTCCAACTCATTGTTTCCCCATCCATTCCCGCCGGTCCCGATATCGTATCCCCATTTCGCGGGGTCAGGAGGGCCATCTGTGTCAAACTCATCACTCCATAAGAGTGTGGGTACCGCTGGTGGAATATACACGGATACCGGGAAAGACTTTTTTGTTGTTTGCCCGTCGCTGCCAGTTGCCGTGATGGTAACTGTGTAAGAATTATATCCTTCGGCTGTATATTGATAGGTGATACTTCCGGAGGGTGCAGTTTTTGTAACACCATTGCCAAAATCAAAAGTATACGAAACCGTATTATCCGCAGTGGCAGTAAAAGTTACGGTACCACTCCCATCTGTACTTACGTGGGTTGTTATCGAAAGATTGGAAGGAGTTGCAGGCTTTGATTCTCCTTTTTTACAATTACCTAATAATAAGAAAAAGAAGGGTAATGCAATCGCGTTTTTAAGAAATTTCATGTTACAATTTAGGTGTTATTTTTTGGTTAGCTTGCGGCATCATTTGCAGGTGATATTGTTCCTGCTCCCTAAACGCTTTAAATATTTTTATTCCCTTTCATACTTTAAAAATAAAAATTCCTTTTTTCCTTGCGGAAATCAGGTTGATGGCGTCCACTTTTTATTAAACAACTTCAGCCAAAATTTTTTATATGCCGGCAATATTAATTTACATCTCTTAATAAAACGGTTTGATAAATCGAATCTTGAAAGAAAGGCGTGATATACACAATCGTTATAGGTGGTGCCAAAACCAAACTTATTGTGTTCCGGGTGATGCAGGTACCATTGTTGTTCTTCTATATCTGTAGGCCACCAATATTTTACATTACCCCCTTCCATGGTTATATGTTCCGTAAGATTTTGGCCGGCATCCATATCTTCAGTCATATTCATATCCGGATAATTAAGTTCTTTTAAATATTCTGTTGATATGCCGAAAAAGAAAGGTGACACATACAGGTTTTTTCTATCTCTTAAATGGTTAGCTGTTTGTGCGGCGCCGGCTATGGTAGCCGGTTCACGCAAATCTTCCATCAAATTTTTAAACCAACCTTTGCTTACCGGAATGCAGTCAATATCAAAAACAATGAGGTATCGTGTATCTGTTGTATTCCTGCAGATGTAATTCAGGAAATCGCCATGCGAAGGAAAGGTGTCATCCACAATATGATTGATGCGAAACCCAAAATGCCTAAAAACTGCTTTCTGATACCGCGGCACTTTGGGATTTACTTTTGAGTTATAAAAGGAAAATATTTTGAAAAGCTTCGGATCATTAATAGTCTTATTAAACAAAGCCATAGTTCTATTTGTGATGAATAAATTTTTTAATGATTGATTTCACATGATCATTTTTAAGTTGAAATGGAGACAAGTATAAAAATGTAAGCCATTCATCAATCGCTACTCTTTTTGACAAACCCAATTTTGTAAACAATATCCTAAAGGGTGATAAAAACAAAAGACGGAACTTGTTTTTATTTCTATTCTTTTTATAAACCCTTATGGCAAGATCGTATTCGTTCAAAATTAAACCTGCCTCTGAAATTCCCCGCATTAATCGTTCCCGGTATTCAATGCTAAGCCTTTCCTTTGGAACAAAGTGATGTAATATCATTTTCTGCTCATAATAAAGTTCATACCCCCACAGCAGCAGTCGCTTACAATATTCAAAATCATCACCGGTACTTAGGTTTCGTCCATCCCGTCCCTGTAACAGCGTGGGATATTTATCATCAAATATTTTTAAGAATAAGGACTTCCTGGTAACCATGCCTGCGCCCAGCACATACGTCTTGTAACTCACGTCCCCGGAAATATCTGCCGGTATTCCCATCCCATAATAATTTTTATATTCATCAAACCATTCAGGGTATACATCGGCATTAGTTACTGGTAGATTCTGCCCTCCACCCGCACCAATCGCAGGATTGCTACTAATCATTTGGTTTGATAAGAAAATGTAGTTTTCATCTAACCAGTTATCATCGTCACAAAAAACGATGCATTCAAACGAAGCTTCCGCTACGCCGCGTTTTCTCGCAAACATTTGGCCGGGCCGGGGTTCATCTATAAGCCTGCAGGTCGTATTCTCGTTTTTAAACGAATGTAAAATATCGCCGGCAACAGCTACAGTATTATCTGTGGAGGCATTGTTTACTACAATTATTTCCATGAAAAAATCCGTTGGAAAAATTTGCTTTGAGAGATGTCGCAGGGTTTGTGGTAAACGCAGTGCACTATTATAACAGCAAATTATAACCGAGACACCTTTTTTTATCTTTGATGGTACACTTTCTGTCATGCCTGTTGCTTACTCTAATGTAGCATCCGGCAAACCTAATAAGATTGAATGGAAACTTAATTATAACCGGGTAATTTTTACACCAGTTTTAATCGTTCAATAAGCTTTTTCACCAAAGGAGGCAAAGGCTTGTCTATTGCCGCATACGCACCGGCGTTGAGAGCGATGTATCGTATAAGTTCAAATATTTTGAGAGGGTCTCCACTAAACTTTGTCGTTAAATATTTTTTCAGTGCCCGGCGACTAAATTTTGATTCAGAAATAATTCCTGCCTGTAACTTTTCCTGGTGTTCAGGAAATACCTGCAGCATACAGGTTTCATAAGACAAGCCCGTTCCATAAGCCAGCCGCTTCAAATAGGGAAGATTGGCCCGAGCCTCAGGTATAATATGTGTGAGTCTTAATGTGGGTGAAACACCAGCGAAATATCCTTTAGAAATACAAAGCAAAACCATCTGGGTATCTTCCCCGCTGGTAAGTTGATTTTCGTTCCGGCCCAGCAAAGTAAATTTACCTTGCTTCGCCAATTTGCTATATTCCTTAAGTAAAAATGCATGCGTGCAAAGGCCTGTGCCGAAAGGATAGCAGGATTGCCACTCCGGGAGACTTGCAGATTTAAGGGAAGTGCTATGCCTTTCCTGGAAAGCGATCCGCGAATATTCCTCGATTTTTTTATCAACACCATCAATGAAGTCCACAGACACATCACCGGGTCCCCAGGCGGCGACATTAGGATATTGTTTATTCAGTTTTTTTAATTCCTGCAAATAATCTTCTTCCGGCTCATTGTCATCATCAATGTAAACAATGTGTTTACCTTTTGCTTCATCTATTGCCGCAATCCGGGCATTTTTTACGCCCTGCTGTGGCACGAGCAATATTTTCATGGAAGGTATTTTACTTACATACTCTCTCACATATTGCATGTGGTCCAAGGGGGTCACACTATTATTATCTACAAGAATAACTTCTGTTGTAATGCCATTAAGATCCAAGTGGGATACAGCTTTCAGGCAGCGTTTTAATAAGCGATCATCCGGGTTGTAAGCGCAGATGACTATCGTGTAATCTATTTCCATATTTTCATTTGTGAATTATACCGGTTTTCATTGATATCAATATCCCATTGCCTTTGTCACTCCGACTTTCTTGCAACCCACAAGGTATCGTATTGCTTATAAAAGCTAAAGTCCGCTCTTTTAGATACAATATTGTTAATAACGTACGTAGGGCCTAATTCATTTCGTTGTTCGTAAAAATCGTGAAAAGCAATAAAACCTCCAGGAACAATTTTACCTGAATACATTTCAAAATCTGCTTTACAGCCTGCTATAGAGTGGTCTCCATCAATAAATAGAAAATTGATCTCCGTAAAGTCATTTGTAAAATCGTAAGAATATCCCTTCTTTACAGCTATTTTTTCCATGACATTCAATTCTTTCATATTTGCCGTAAAATTTTCAAGAAGATCATTGCTTCCTTTTTTCATTCTATATTCATCTTCACTGGCAACATCCTGGCCTGCATCTGCATTAAAAGGGTCTATTGCATACACCTTGCCATTGCGCAATCCCTTCGCTATACAATAAGTACTCTTGCCTTGCCAACTGCCTATTTCAACAACTATTGCGTTACGGCTCAACTTACGTGCAACAGAATACAACCCCAATGCCTCATTATCACTAAGCCACCCATCAAGGTTACGAAACTTATCAATCTTCTTTAAAATATTTTTATCTATAATCTTTTTGAACATTGCTTTCTCAAATATTTTCTATTTAAATAAATTTCGTACCCATCTTTTAAAGCGTCTTCTCAAGAATTTATCCTTTTCAAATTTTAGCCATTTTTCTTCGAGATAAAATTCTTTCTTAAGGAAGAAATAGTCTGCGTCTTTTTCAGGCAAAAAAAACAGTGGGTGGGTTATTTCTAATATTTCGCCTGTGGCCAGCGCCGCGTGATGTGCATGACTCAATGTATCATTGGTATGTGTAGCGTCATTTCTAAAACCGATATTGCTTATAAGATTTACATTAGGTGTAGCACACAACCCATTTTCAAAAAAAGTTAAAAACTGCAACTGGTAATCCCAGGTATCAATTTTATTTGCCTGAGTTTTTTTGAATATTTCCAGCCAGCTTTCAACTAAAAAATGATCATTAAAGACATTTGACAATTGACCGGCAACCAACTGTTCGTCATATTTTTTAAGAGCCGGATCATATCTTTTCCAAAAACGTTTCCAGGTTGCCCATCCCCAAACATTGCTGAATTGGGAAAAATAATAGCTTGCCGTTCCCCATGTATGTCCGGCCTGAAGATTGGTACCCGTAATGGTGCTGATGCGGTCATCTGTTCTGTAATGATTAAGCATTACATCGCAGAAGTAAAAAAAGCTGTCAGCCGGCAGGCAGTCATCTTCGAGAATGATGCCCTCATCTTCATGCTCAAAAAACCAATCTATTGCCGACACTACTCCCATTTTGCAACCTTTGTTCTCCTCGCTGAAAAGAGTTTTTACTTCGCAATCCCAATCAATTCTTTGTGTGATCGAACATGCTTGTTTGCATAATTCCTTATCGGCTTCATTTCCTGGTCTCGGGCCATCCGCTGCAATATAAAATTTCGAAGGCTTCGCTTTTTTGATTTTTTCAAAAACAAGAAAGGTCGTATCCGGTCGGTTGAAAATCATTAAAAGCAGAGACGACTGTACTCTATAATCCATATCTGCAAATTTGATATAAATTCTATAGGAAATAGTTCTTTAGTTTAGCATTTTCGAAGCAAAAATATTTTAGTAAAATAACGGATTATAAATGAATGATACAGCCGGCAAAGAAGTTAAAAAAATATTGGTCAGCATTATTATTGCAACTTACAATGCAGAACCGCATCTTGGTGAAGGCCTGCAATCGATAATGAATCAAGTCGAAAAAAATATTGAAATCGTAATTGTTGATGGGGGAAGCGATGATGATACTATTAAAATAATCGGGCAGTTTAATAATGGAAATATTACCTGGAAGTCAGAACCAGACAATGGAATCTACGATGCGATGAATAAAGGGATAAAAATGGCAAAAGGCAGGTGGCTTTATTTCCTGGGGTCAGATGACCGGCTGTTACCAGGCTTTAGTGAAATGGCGTCGAGATTAAAAGATGATGATACGATTTACTATGGCAATACGCAGCCGTTTTATCGCGGAGATAAAAAACCGGATTACGAATTATTATCGGGTGAGTTTAGCAATTACAGGCTTGCAAAATATTGCGTAAATCACCAGGCGATTTTATACCCTGCAAAAGTTTTTCAACAATATAAATATGATTTGAAATATAAAGTTTTTGCGGACTATGATTTAAGTCTTAAGCTTTGGGGAAACCCGGATTTTAAAAAACAATTTTATCCCATAGACATTGCCCGTTATAACATGACCGGCTTTTCTTCAACAATAATTGACGAGGCATTTAAAAGAGATAAACCAGCGCATATAAAAGAAAGTATGGGTTGGCTTATGTATGCAAGGTTTATTTTAAAAAGATGGAAGAAAAAATTGAAAGGTGAGAAAGGATTTGAATGATCACGTCTTTTTGCTACGAAGATTCAATTGCTTAAAACTGCGCGGATGAAAACAGGATATTTTTGGTACCTGCTTTTTTTGTTTTCCCGGCACAAACCCAAAATTAATTGTCCTTTTGTTTTGAGCGTTTTTTAAAAAAGATACGGTCCTTCCATTTTTCCTTTTTCACTTTTTTAATATAGGCCTCTCTTATATCGGCATAAGAGTAAGTAAGTTTTTCATAAAAAAAATACCCGCACTCTTTTAGCTCGTTGTTATATTCCTTATAAATACTTTGAATGTCGGGTCGGGCAGATAATGTAAATCGATCGTACCGGTAAATTGGAAACTCCAATTGATCGGCCTTAAAAGAACTAAAATGAAAAAAAACCAAGGCGTCTTTTTGATTTACAAAATATTTATTTTCTTTTTCGTTAAGGATTCTTTCATGAAGGTTCCATGGGGCCATATTGCAAGCCATGCTTTCAACCACTTTTACATCTTTAAAAAATATTGGAGCTAGATTTATTGGCAACTGATCTACAAAAATACCTTTGTAAACATCAATGTAGCCTTTTGTGTAAGTATGCTCTTTCCACCAACTCAGCAACTTTTTGCACTCTTCGTTATTTTGCAAACCAAGAAATCCCAGGTTATAAATACCAAAATTCAGGAAGTGATTTTCACTTGGCTTTTTATTATCGAACGGGATGGGCGAACAAATGTGCGGCGTAAGAATTACAGACGACTTTTCCAATAGATCAAAAAGGCAACCAACAGGGTCATAAATTTTTATGTCAGGATCAAAATAAATGGCTTTTTCAAATTTTCTTTCATTAAATAAATATTCAAACACACGCGGCTTCACACAGGTATTTAATTCTATGATATTATACTTCTCAGCAAGAGATAGCATCCCAGGTTCTATTTCATGTAACGGAATAACTTCGTTTGCCAGGAATGAATAATTAATTTCAGGCTTTTTTTCGTCACACAAAAAGATAAAAAATTGTAAATCCGGCTCATGTATCTTTAAAGAATTTCCAAGTACTTTAGCGTAGGCCAGGTAATTATTAGAACATATTGTAAAAGCAATTTTCATATTTAATACAGGGTCTAAAATATCCATGCAGTTGTAGATTCACCGGCAAAAGATATTGTTGCTTGCGCCGTTTATTAAACTTTTATGAAGATAAGTGTTGATGTTGTTATTCCTTCTTTTCGCTTAGAGGAAAAATATATCGTACCAATTTTAAGCCTCGCAAGACCAGCCAATGCCATTATAACATTTTATATCGTTGTAGATAATCCCACCATTGAGTACAGCCAGGCAATAAAATCACTTATAAATAACAATGATATTTTTTTAATAATTAATAGCGAAAATCTCGGCGCCGCAGACACACGAAATGCAGGAATAGCTGCAGGCAAAGGCGAATGGATATTATTTTTGGACGACGATATTGTTGTAGAGAAAAATTTATTGGAAGTATATGTGAATGCCATAATTGAGAGTCCGCAGGAGATTGGCTTTTTGGGATTAATTAGTTTTCCTAAACCCACAAAAGATTTCACCAGGGCAATAGAAGCGAGTGGTTCGATGGATATTTTTAATATTGCAAATAGAAAGGACTGCTTTGCATGGGGAGCCACCGCCAATGCAATGATCAGTCGAAATGCTGCCGGCGATATACGGTTTTCATCGGTTTATCCAAAATCAGGAGGCGGCGAGGATGTCGATTTCTTTTTAAAAATCCGTAAGGAAAATGGCTATAAAAATTTTAAAACTCTACCCAGCGCGGTTGTACATCACCCATGGTGGAAAAAAGAGAAAGTAGATTTTAAACGTCCATTCAGGTATGGGAAAGGCAATAGCCATCTTGGAGAGCTAAACCCGGAATATGCTTACTATGATTTTTTAAACGCTCCTGAAATTCTGTTAGTCACTTTAGCAGCTGCGCTTATTTCAATTTTCATAGATTATTCCTTTTTTATTTTTTTGCTTAAGTTTATTTCGGGCATCATATTAATTGAATTAATTGCCAGTGCAGTTCAAACATTTAAAAGATTTCCAAAAGCAAATCTAAAAGTAATTATGTTCGTATTGGCACTAAGGTTTGTTCATGAATCAGGCGTATTGGCGGGCAAAATTTCACGCTTAAAGGCTTGGAGGATCGGTGAGCGCTTTCATGATGACGGGAAAATAAATAAATTATATTTCTATCGATCCAATACCTACAGAATAGTAAAGTGGATTTTATATCCGCTACTTATTACTTTTCTCTTTTATCATTAAACCTGCGCAAGCCCATTTGAAGAAAACCTTCTTTTACTAATAATTGTTTCATTGTATATGGCTTTGTTTGTAGCCTCATAATTCTTTGAGTTAATTTCATGATTAAGATGATAACAAATTGCCGCCATCTTTAATCGGCGTTTTTTTACTCCATAATTTATAAGTCTTGCCGCGAATTCATCGTCTTCGTGGCCCCAACCCTCAAACAGGTTATCATAACCATTTACTGCAACATAATCTTCCCGCCAAAAAGCAAGGTTGCAAGCCTTAATATTTTTTGAACAATAAGGATCTGTTTTAATAACACCCGATAAGAACGGAATACGAAGTGCATTCAACCTGTTGCTGATACCACGTGTAAAAAACTTAAAATAATGACGCATGCCTTCAACCACTTCTCTTGTTTTCGATTCATTTAAAATAGTCCTGCAACCTTGTACAAATGTTTTCCTCACCGCATTATTTAAATGATCTTCTACAAAGTTTTTATGCAGAATAATATCTCCGTCTATTTGAATGATGTAATCGGAAGTGGCATACTTCATTGCTTTATTTAGAATAAGTGTCTTCCTAAATCCCTTATCATCTTGCCATACATGTTCAATAGGCATGTTAAACTTTCTCCTGTATTTATCAATCACCAATTGTGTTTCATATCCTGAACCATCATCTGCAATAAGAATATTATCAGGAAGACGGGTTTGCTGCAGAATGCTAAGGAGTATATTTTCCAGGGCTTTGGGCCAATTGTAGGTAGAGATCAAAATATCTACGGAGATATTTTTAGTCTTCATTGCTGTAGGGGTTTAATTAACTAATTATAATAAGCCAGATTTATGCCAATCATTTTCAGAGCCATCTCAATTGATTCTGAAAAAAGATTATGATTAATCTTAGCCATTTAGTTCCTTGATAATCGTCGGGGCAAAACCGCTGCATGAAGACAAAAAATATTTATTGGCAGTATTTTTACCGTAGAGAGAATACAGTAATCCGCGATTGCAAAAGCGTAATTCCAAAAAAAATTAAGAAAATTTTATATCCTTCATTTTCTACGGGTAAAAATTTTAATCGGGCGAACGGGTTTACACATCGTTCGAAATGAACGTTTGCATGTCGATTAATTTGCGGTATAGTTTATTTGCAGTGAGAAGTTCGCGGTGGGTACCCCGCTCTACAATTTCGCCATTGTCCAGAACAAGGATCATATCGGCCTTTTGAATAGTGCTTAACCGGTGTGCAATTATAAGGGTTGTCCTGTTCTTCATAAGTTTATTCAATGCATCCTGCACCAGCTTTTCAGATTCTGTATCGAGTGCTGATGTTGCCTCATCCAACAACATTAACGGAGGATTTGTAAGAACCGCCCTCGCGATGCAGAGCCTTTGCCGTTGCCCGCCTGAAAGCTTAGATCCCTTATCGCCAATATTGGATTGATAGCCATCCGGTGTAGCTAAAATAAACTCATGGGCATTTGCGATCTTAGCCGCTTTTTCAACTTCATCTAATGTGCTGCCGGGTTTCGCAAAGGCGATATTATTAAATACAGATGCGTTATAGAGAATGGATTCCTGGTTTACTACTCCCATCATATCACGCAAAGACTCTATAGTAAAATCTCTGATGTTTTTATCATCGATATAAATTTCGCCAGATTGCGGTTGCAGGAAACGTGAAATTAAATCCATTAAAGTAGACTTGCCACCACCTGAAGGCCCTACTAAAGCAACTGTATGCCCCTTTGGAATTGTAAAGCTTACATTGCACAACACATTCTTTTCTTGATAAGAGAACGATACATTTTCAAACCTGATTTCGTTATCAAAATTTTCAATTTTAACTGCATTGAGAGAATCCTTTATCGAAGGCTCCTGATCTATCAATCCAAGTATTCTTTCGCCAGCGGCTATGCCGGAATGAATATTACTAAAGGAGACCGAAATTGCCTTGGCTGGTTTCATTACTTGTGAAAACAAAGCTATATACGCGATGAAATTAGCCCCTGTTAATCCGCCCTCATGCCTTAAGACCAACGAACCACCATATAACACAATACTTACCACCATCAAGATGCCTAAAAATTCGGATACCGGTGATGCAAGTTGTTGCCGCTTGGACATTGATCGCATTATTTTGGAGTACCTTATATTTTCATCATTGAACCTCCCGGTAATAAAATTAAATGCATTGAATGCTTTAATAATTCTTATTCCATTCAACGCTTCTTCCAGGTAGCTCAGCATGATGCCATAAGAGATATGAGATGCGACGGCGTCTTCTTTGAGCTTTCTCACAATTTTAGAAATGATAAACGCAGAAACAGGAATTACCAGCATAGAAACCAGGGTAATTTTATAAGAAATAATAAACAGCATTACGAGATAAAATAATAGCGTGAGTGGCTCCTTGAAAATTACCTGCAGTGTTCCCGTTACCGAATATTGCACTACCTGAACATCAGATGAAACTTTCGACATAATATCTCCCTTTCTTTCATTACTGAAATAGCCGAGATCAAGCCGCATTACATTATTAAAAACTGACCTCCTTAGATTTAGTAATGTATGGATGCGAAGATTTTCCATAGTACGCTCTGCAAAGTATCGAAAGATCCCGCCCAATAATACTGAGATCAATATAGCACCACAGACAAACTGAAGCGTTTTGTAAATACCATAGTGCAAGTTTGCATAGCTCGAATAATAATTAAACATTCTAAAAATATCATAGAAATGCTCGGGCTTTGCAGGGATTACCGGGTTTGCGTTTTGCTGAAAAAGAGTAGACAATAGCGGTGCAAGCAGCGCAAGATTGAGTGTACCGAAAATAATTGCCAGCAATGTAAAAATTATATAAGGAATGGCATATCTGCTAATGGGTCTTGCAAAAGATAATAGCCGAAAATAAGTTTTCATAATAATCTAAGTGGCGCAAAATTATGAATTATAAAGTTGGAAGATTTTTGAAGAAGAACTCACAGAAATGTTAAATCTGCCTTGTACCTTCGGCAGTCACTGACGCAAGCTGCATTTATTGAAAAAACTATTTTCCCAAAAAAACAGTTAATTCTATGCAATAGAAATATAAAAGATAGCAAAACCTTGGCAATACTACCTTTTCATTCTGGTTGCAATCTCGCATAAAGCAAAATGCGCAGCATCCCCATGCGATGTTCTTTTACGATTCCCACCAGTGTTTAGAAGGATAAACTTCATCCAGGATAACAGGCTCTCCAATCATTGGCGTAGTTACATTTAATTGTACATCATCAGCAGCTTTTAAAACGCGTTTTATCGGCTCATCCCATGCATGCATTGATAAAGCAAATTTACCCCAATGCACAGGCATTAGCGCCTTTGCGTGAAGGTCGATAGCCGCTTGTACCGTTTGCTCAGGCATCATGTGAATCAATGGCCACGCGGTATTATATTGACCGGCCTCAAGTATGGCAACATCAAAGGGGCCAAAGTCTTTGCCTATTTTTTTAAAGTGCGTATCATAACCTGAGTCGCCGCCAAGATATATGCTACATGAGTTGGTCTTCAAAATAAAAGATGACCACAGCGTTTTATAACGTTTAATCCCACGACCGGAAAAATGCCGTGCAGGCGCAGCAGTTAGCGTCATATTTTTATCGAGGTTATTGGTTTGCCACCAGTCCATTTCAGTGATTGAATTTTTATCAAAACCCCAATAGATTAGGTGCGAGGACAAACCTAGCGAGCAATAAATTTGTTTTGATTTTGATTTAAATTTTTTGATGGTTTTATAATCCAAATGATCATAGTGGTCGTGTGTAAGAATCAGAAAATCTATTAAAGGAAAATCATCCGCGTTATAAACATCGCTCCCTTCAAATGCTTGCACCATAAAAGATACAGGGGAAGCATTACCACTAAAAACCGGGTCTACTAAAATATTTTTGTTTTGGATACGTATGAAATAAGAAGAATGACCGAACCATACAATTACTGGCTTTTCCGACTGTATATTTTTAAGATCCGTTTTAATAGAAGGCAGTGCTGAAGGAGGTTTTGTGTCTGCATTTTTATTCAAAAACTTTTTTAAAATATCATAATAGGAACCGTCCTGCAACATCATTGGAGTTTCAGATAAATTTTCAAATCCATTCGATTTGTAATTTGAAGATTGCTTTATCTTTTTTAAAAAGCTTCCTGATGGATTTTTTCCGGTGATTTTTAAAGACATAATTTTATTAGATGGTTTAAAATACAGACGATTGAAACCAGGTGATATTTTAGATGAAAAAATTTATCAGCTACATTGAACGGAAAGATGGGTTTAAAAATTAAGTTAGTATAGATAAGAAAAGGATTGTGCAAAATAAACAAACATATACCCAATGGATACCATAACCGTAAGATCAGCCACCAGAGTGGATTTGGAAACGCTGTTTCTTTTTGAGCAAGGTGTAATTAAAGCAGAACGTCCTTTTGACCCCACCTTAAAACCGGATCCAATAAATTATTATGATCTTACAGCAATGATAGATGATCCAAATGTTGAGCTAGTAGTTGCTGAATTAGAAGATGAAATCGTTGGTTCAGGTTATGCACGCATTGAAAATTCCAAGCCATACCTGCAACATGGCAAACATGCATATTTAGGATTCATGTACGTGAAGCCAGATAAACGTAGTAAAGGAATAATCCAAAAAATTATTAAATCTCTGAAAGCATGGATCTCATCCAAAAATATAACCGAGTTAAGACTGGAAGTTTACAAAGACAATACCGCGGTTATAAGAGCTTATGAAAAAGCAGGATTCTCCCAACACATGATCGAAATGCGAATGGAGCTTGAGAAAAGCTGAAAATGTTATCTTACTGCCTAATCTTAACCCCACTGGATCTGTTATCACTTATAAACCCAGGTAAGAGTCGAATAAATTTACCAACCGACTCATGACACACTACAATTGGTAACAAAAGGAATGGCCAAATTTTATTTACTGGCTTCTTACAAATGGCATTAATAGGGGGCTACTTTTCAATACTGAAGATACAAGTTAACGGTGCATTAAGGCTTCAGCCGATTGGGCGACAAATGGCCAACAAGAGAAACAAGAGAAAGCAGCAGGGAACCATAGACAGAGTCAGAATTTATTAAAATTCTATCTGGTGTGGCAGCCTTACTAAAAATCCCACTTAAGCCTCATAAAAACAATCTTACCATAATTTCCATACAAACTGGTTGACTTTCCGAAAAACAATTGACCCGCAGTTAATAACTCCATGGTATTGGTCAATGAAAAGGTAACAAAAGGCCCGACGAAAAAAGATCCGTCGGCGGGATCAATGATGCCAGAGAGATCACCTCGTATCAAGGGCGAGAATTGGTAAGCCGCTTCTGCAAATATTGAATGGCGGGCAGGAGAGAGAGACTTGGCCGTTACATTATCTAATAGAAGATTGGACGGAAGCGTATTTGACTGCAAAACTCCAGCGGTGTTTAATAGATAGGACCCATGCAGGTATAAGCTGTTGGGAAATGTATAATTGACACCAAGCGAAGCCGAGACAACAGAATGCGATAATTGGATTTTTTTTGCAGGAACAAATGCTGTAATCTCTCCGTTAAAACCTGCTTTCCCTAACACACCCGACCAGCCACCCCCTAACACATAATCGGTATTCATGACGCCGCCCAGGAACTGTACATCGTATCTTCCTTTGGTAAAACGATACAGTCCTGCCGCAATCGTTTCATTGGCATACCTTCCAGGCTTATAGGCAAACTCAGCTGATGAAGTGCTACTGACATAATACTGCACCCTCACCGCATCTGAACCCGGTCGCTCTTCATAATCAAAATCAAAATAAGAATACGCATTAAAAATATCATTGGGGTTCCAGACGAGGTTCAACCCCCAGTTGATCCGCTGCCTTCCGGCTGTTACTTCCCATTTGCCTTTGGTAAAATCAAGTGCAGCACGGTCAATGGTACTATGCAGCAAAAATGACTCGCCACTGGCGATGGTTTTAGACAAATCGAAAAAACCATTACTTCCATCTAGTAAAGATGGATTTTGAACATACAAGGCAGAGGATTCACCATAAAAAAAACGGTTCCTCACACCCAGATGAAATTTCCAGATGCTATCTGCAAACCAATGCACATCAATACGATTATGCACAAGGTTATCCAGCGTCCATTTTTTATTGATGTCCGTAAATTGAATGCTTTGTAAATCTTTCAGGTAACCATTCACAGACCAGTGATGATTTTTCTCTGTGACAGATTGCGAACTATCGGTTGCATTTTGAGCATGCACTTGCGAGAAAAAAGTTAGCGTTATCAAACACGCCACTAATATTTTAATGATATGATTGCTCATGCATTTTTTCAGTTTTCTGATCGCTGATCACTTTACCATCTTCCAACGTCACCAGGCGCCGGGCTTTATCCATCACCCGCTGATCGTGTGTTGAAAAGATAAATGTCATTTCTTCTTTCTGATTCAGTTCCGCCATCAGATCCAGTAACGTATCGGCAGATTTTGAATCGAGATTGGCAGTTGGTTCATCAGCCATGATAAATTTTGGTTTGGAAGCTAATGCTCTTGCTACCGCTACCCGTTGCTGTTGCCCCCCCGATAAATATTTGGGACGTATATTCGTTTTGTCGCTGAGTCCCATCACCTCCAGCAGATACTTTACCCGGTCATCCATTTGCTTGCGGTTGCCATGCTGGAGCTCCATTATAAATTCAATATTTTCTTTAACCGTCAGCACCGGTATCAGGTTATACGACTGAAAAATGAAGCCGATATTGTGTAACCGGAAATCTACCAATTCACCTGACCTCATCTTAGTAATATCGTTCTTATCAATCATCACCTGGCCTGTTGTGGGCCGGTCCAGTCCGCCCATCATGTTCAATAAAGTGGTTTTGCCACAACCCGACGGACCAACAACTGCCGTAAACTCTCCTCTCTCAAATTGCAAGTCAATCCCATTCAACGCGTGCACGGGTACCATTGTTTCGTCATAAGTTTTTGTCAGGTCTTTAATTTCAATAACAGCCATATATCAATTTTTTTAGAAAATGATTTTAGTTTTCTTTGATTCGGATCTAATATCTTTTTAATCTCCCCTAACCGCTTCAGCCGGTTTTAATCGAATGGCTCTCCTGGCAGGAAAAATGCCGGCGACAATAGCAATCACAATTACCATAACTGACAGTACCAGGTAAAAATCTGCCCGCAAGGCAGGATATACAATATTACTGTACCCTAATGCATTGATGCCTTCGGCAATGATGGAAAGATTAATCCCCGTTTTCCCAAACCAATAAACCGTTGCAATACTGACCACCACACCGATTACTGCACCGGTCAATGAAAGGAAAATCGTTTCCAACATGATCATGCTAAATACTTTGGAAGGCTTCATGCCAACTGATAATAACATCCCGATCTCACGGGTACGATCCATTACTGCCATCAACATCGTGTTTATAATGCCGAAAGCCAGTGCAATCAAAATGATCCCTACAAAAATGATTGTCATCTGCATGATAGTTCCTGAAAGTAATTGCAACATGGGAGATAATTGAATCCAGGTCTGCACCTGCTTACCTGGAAATTCTTTCCTAATAATAGCGGCAACATTTTTCGTATCATCATTTTTGTGTAGTAAAACGGTTATGACTGAAGCCGCATCCACCGGGAAATTGATCAGCGATACCAGATCTTTCCGATGTACAAAAATCATCTCCTTGTCAAAGTCACTATTATGCGTACGATAAATTCCTTCCACTTTAAAGGCACCATAAATAATATCGCCAGAGCTTGTTTGAAGGGTGAGGATGATCCGTGAATGTAATTTCACTTTCAGCTTTTCCGCAAGTTGCTCTGCTATCACTGCCTGGTTGTTACGATCGCTTTTAAAATAATCACCGTGGGTCAACAGCGTTGAAAGATCACTCACCTGCGATCCCGCAGAGGGATCAATACCATTCACCATAATACCTGCTGAACTGGAGGCAGTGGAGGCCATTGCAGTAAACTGGATAGCAGCAGCCACAGCTTGCACCCCCGGTATTTTTTTTATATCAGTAACCAAACTATCTGCATCGTCAATATGCAACTGCATATCATGGTTCAATAAAAATCCCGGTTCGTTGATTTGTAGATGCCCGGTTTCCGTATGTATGCTGGAATATATTTGTTGGTCGGACATGCCCTGCATAAAAGCATTAGAAAAAATTCCTCCCCACAAGCCAATAACTACCGCTGCGATTATAACAAGACTCCTTGTTCTATTTCGCCATACATTTCTCCATGCTATTTGTATCAGCATCTTCTTATTGTTTTAATGTTTCAGCTATTGGAAACCGGTTGATAAACCATAAAGGATAAAAAGCAGAAAGAATAGCAATTCCCAAAACGGTGATACCCTGGTACCAAAAAATGGATGGTTCCAGCGAAGCAGGCATCAATGGTTCTATCCCAAGTTGCTGATAGGCATCCGCTGCTGCACCAGTTAATAAAACAGGATGCTGATGAAAATAGATGAGCACAGGTAATATCAAGAGACTACCACTTATGATCCCCATCAATCCGATAAAAATAGTTTCGAGTAAAACAACCAGGGTTAGCTTGAAGCGGCGCATGCCCACCGCAATCATGGACGCAAATTCTTTCTTCCGTTCCATCGTCATCATAAGGATGGTTCCGAAAACACCAAAAGCCACAACAATGTATAATATCCCAAGCATTATGATACCACCGGCATTATCTCCCTGTATTTCCTGTACCAGGGTTTTATTCATTGCAGGCCATTCCATGACTTCGTATGTACTGTCCACTTTTTTTTGCAGCAGATTTTTTGTTGCATCCAACTTGCCCGGTTGTTGCAGCATCAGGCTTATAGAGGTTAACTGTTCGGGAGCACCAAACAATGACTGTGTAGCACGGAGTGTAAGAAATACGACGGTATTATTCAACTGCTCCATCGGGTAATGAAAAATTCCCTGGATAGCAAACTGACCCGCCGCAGTACTGCCATGATATCCCTGACCTAATAATATAAGTGTGTCGCCCAATTTCAACTGCAAATATTTGGCAAGCCCATCTCCTACCAAAATCCCTTGCTGTTGATTTTTTGTAAAATATTGTCCCTCGGTTATTTTTCCCGCAAACCCATTCATTTTATCTTCCATTACAGGATCAATACCTACAACACCCACTCCTTTGGTATGAAGCCCTGAAGATGCCAATGCAAAAGATTCCAGTCTTGGTATAGATAAGGAAATATTTTTATCCTGCTTAAAAATGGAAGCCAGCGAAGAATCATAAGTAAAGGAGTTATTGATGGATTGATCAGCCCAATATCCTTTTGCATGAACCTGTATATACCCGGTAGAAAAACGCACCGCATTGCCAATCATATTGCTGTACGTACCTTTCTGAAGGGAACGGATCGCAATTGCCAGTACAACGGCCATCAGTACGGAACCAAGGGTGATCATTGTCCTGCGCCGGTTACGCCATAAATTTCTCCATGCAAGTGTAATAAACTGTTTCATCAAAAAATGAATTGCATTTTAACTTAACAATATTCGCCACTCAACGAATATTCTTCATATTCTGTTGAGAAAAGAAATCAGCATTCAGAGATATATTAAATTTCAGTTGCTGAAATTCAAAGAAGGTCTGTTTTCCTTTTTCTTTGACAGGCGTCATTACTAATTTAGCAGGTAGATCCCGGTCATCAAAATGACGAATATCAGACTGCGTTTCCCTGTTCACCAATTTGCCGTCTTCGTCAAAAAACTCTGACTTCAGCATAAAATATTTATCCTTTGCAACCCATACAATGATCTTATCCCACACGACTGCCGCATTGGGTTTTGGTATCAATTCAATTTTATAGCAGTCATATCCGCCAAAAGTTTCTGTACCCAGTAATTTGTGTGTGTAATCATCCACAATTGAATTGTCTTTCACCAGGTCGTTGTTGGTAAAATCAGACCCCATCCAGTTTTGCCCCATCATAGAAGGAGGTATGCGAATGATGCGGCTAATCGTCGGCATCCAGTTCCACATTTCATTATTTCGTTTTAAGAATACCTGGCCTTTATCCTGCGCAGGCTCGGTTATCAGGACCATATAATAATCATTTCCCAATGACCATGTTTTCATACTCACTTTCCTGGACCAGGTTGGACGAACGATAGTCATTGTAGCCGTGCTCTGACTGGAACGCCCTACCATCAGGTCGTTTGCCTTACGGACAATTGCTGTTGCATCTGTTTGTGCGAATGTTTTGTTGAATGAAAAAAGGATGCATAGGAGCGATATAAAAACTAATTTTTTCATTACTTCATTTTTTAATAGTTGGCTATAATCAAGCAAATTTTTTAACGATCATTTTCAATACGTCCTCCAGGGGGTATTCGCCCGGCGACACCAACAGATCAAACATCAATCCATCCAGGATTGCACCAAATAATAATGCTTCGGCCATCGGATCTTTGGATCCTCTATTTTGAAAATACACCAGGTACACGCCGAGGTATTGCTGCAAAAACTCCATAGCTTCTTTTTTGAATTTTGCTACCAGGTTGGGCTGTAAAGCCAGCATGGTATACAATCGCCAGAAGTCAGGTTCCTGTAAAAAATGATCGACCATGTGCCGAAGGCTTTCTTCAAATGCTTTTTTGGTAGCTACTTCCCGGATGGCTTTTTCTTGCATATAGGAAGCCGCTTTTTGCATACCCAAATGGATCAGCTCTTCCACCAGTTTTTCTTTACTCTCGTAATAAGAATACAACAAGCCTTTTGCGATGCCGGCTTCTTTGGCAATCATATTTATAGTAGCTCCGTTGTAACCATGTACTGCAAATACTTTGAGCGCTGCTTCAAGTATCTGTTGCTTTTTATTTTCCTTTAATTGAAATAATTGATCTGATGTTCTTGGAGACATATTTTTTGACTGAACGTTCGGTCAAAAATAAGATAATCATTGGAACTATCAAATTTTTTCTGGCTTTTTAATATCAGTTGTTAGAAAATAGTGCATTTTCGATCCTCAATGGAAAGGAAAATCACTACTTAGATAGTACGAATGTTGCAGATACTCTATTTGCCGATACAAAACTTGCTAAATATATAATCAAGCGTATCCTCGTTGGTTATCTCCCCGGTAATTTCGCCTAAGTAATGAAGGCACCTTCGGATATCGAGCGACAATAAATCGCCGGAAATTTTATCTTTAATCCCTCTCCCTATTTCTTTCAATGAAATCATTACTTCGCTTAAGGCACTGTAATGCCGAGCGTTGGTTACGATAATATTTTCAGTGAGCATTTTGCTTCCGGTGGCCGTTGCAAATAATTTTTCCTTGAGTTCCTCTATTCCGGTTTTCATTTTCGCTGAAATAAAAGTGCTGTCGGTTAAAAACTCTTTTTGTTCATGAAGAAAACTATCGTGTGCATCATCAATTTTATTTGCTACGGCTATTACATTATTGTTCTGCTTTTTTATATCACTTATCGTCAAAGAAAATTCTTCTTCTGCTGCGTTATTAATATCATATAAGTACAGAACGACATCTGCTTCTTTTATTTTTTCTTTACTTTTTAAAACGCCCATGTTTTCTATAATATCTGCTGAATGCTCCCTTATTCCGGCGGTATCAATGAGCCGGAATAAAATTCCATTAATGTTGATAATCTCTTCGATGGTGTCTCTTGTAGTTCCGGCAATCTCGCTCACAATTGCCCTATTTTCGTTTAACAGTGTATTCAATAATGTCGACTTGCCTGCATTTGGGCTGCCTATTATGGCTACGCTTACGCCGTTCTTTATTACATTTCCCAATTGAAAAGATTGAAGG
>JBBSBD010000095.1:0-21356 GCA_038251675.1 Chitinophagales bacterium
AAGGCCGCTGAAAATTATTTTATTTATGTAGTTGAAAAAAGAACGATCCTTTAATCTTTTGAAATAGATGAGGCCTGTTCTTGATGTATTATTATTTTTCAAAAAGAAAAAATTTACAAGGTCACTTTCCCTTCTTTTTATAAATGCTGTTTTTTCAACCCCTCCTTCTTTTAGTAATTGGATGTGTAAATCATGGTAATAAAATTTCATTTCACCCTGCGTTGAATTATCATTTCCCACAGCATACATTTCAAGTTTATCTATGTTGCCGGAAGTAAACTTTACATTGGAAAGAGGTGCTATCAAAGGATTTAGAAAGTTGAAAGGTGCTGGTTCAAGATTAAGTGCCATCGTAAATCCAAGCAACTTGTCGGTATAGGATTGATTTAATTTCATTTCGAAAGGGGCCTTGTCGAGCATTCGACCAGATAAAACAATCGATAAAGAATCGGTAGGGAGGTTACCATAATTTTTAATGTTGAAAATATTTCCGTTTAGACGATTGAGTAGCAGTGTACCCTCAAGCCTGTTCTTTTCGTTCCTTTCTGTGTAGGTCACTTTTCCGTCATTGATAAGTATTTGATTTATTGAAACAGGAAAGGGAATGCTTTTAATTTGCTCCGTAAATAAACTCTTTTTTACACCCTCTAAAAATGGTGGAAGTTTATCCCGATAAACCGATATTGTTGGCTGGCTGAGACTGGCCTTTTGAATAGAAACGGAATTTTTCTCAACATACTTAATCAAATCAAATCCATATAATTTTGTACTGCCCGAATGGAACTTTATATAATCGACCTGGTAAGGATGTGACGCAATAAATGAATCGCGTGATATAAGCGGCTCAACCGAAAACGACTCAAGGTTTAATAATTGTTGGCCTGCGTCAAAGCTTGCATTGCTGATTTGCACTGATGAAGCCTTTGTCATATATTTTGCTGCGGATGTACTTACCACTGCAGATTTATTGGAGCTTAGCAACTTGTTTATATTCGAAACAGAACCTGATGAAAGCTCGCAATTTCCAACGCTTATATCCTTTAAGTAAAGTCCGTTTTCTTTTATGTGAAATGTAAAACCCTCTGAATTTTTTAAATACAACTTGTTGAGCGTTGCATTCCATATCGAACTATCACCACTTTTCAATATGTTTATTTTCGACAGGTTCACATCAAGGTTGTTGTCGACACTCCAGTCTCTTTCGGTACTTTTCATTTCAGCTTTCTGAGCTTTTATTGCCAGCTCTGCGATATTGATTCCCGCAGGCGAAATTTTAATTCCGGCGGCTTTTATTTCACTTCCCTTTGCGCGTGACAGAAAAATTTTCTTTTCCGATACATCCTCTCCCAATTGTACATTTATTGCAGGCTCCAGTAATGTAATGTGGTCGATATTGATAGAAGTCTTTTGGGAATCTGCAGGAGTAGCTGGCGATAAACTAATTTGTTTTTTAAAATCAATAACCGGGGAAGTCAAAAGAATATCTTTGAAATTAAGCGCTTTAGTAAAAAGGGTATGCGTATTGTTTATAAGCCGCATTGAAGGGATATCCATAACAAGGATTCCCTTATCGTTTTTATTTTCAAAATGGGTGTTGGTAAATTCCTGCGAATTGTCGGCCAGCATAAAATTTTCAGAGGCCATCTTAATTGCGGCATTGGAAAAATTCAATTGCTTTCCATTCAGCTTAACTCCTTTTATTTCGATTGGCTTGGCAGTAGTTTTTTGAAGAGATGATACCTGGATATTTTTTATCAAAGCATCACATGTAATGGAATCCTTGCTGTAGGTAAACTGCGTGTTGTTTCCATGTACATCTTTAAAAAGGATAGAAGTTTTTTTAGGAGGCGATTTTATGTGAGGTATCGGTTGTATGGTGATTACCCCGTTGTTCCATTGCAATCCATCCAACACTATGTTGCCGCTATTTTCATCGGAATAAATGTTTTTTAATGCAATATCATTAAGTTTTGAATCAACGCCGGTTTTATCGTCAATAATAGTTAGTTGCTCTACATGAATCTTGTCGTTGGTTTTAAAAGTTATATTTTTTAAGGTGGCATTAATATCGCCAACTTCTAAATAACCATTTTGAAAAAAAAGTGATTCAATATCTTTTTGAAGCCTCACATGCTTGTAATCCGAAATATTATCACCCGATATGCTAAGGTTGAATCCTTGAAGTTGCAGTGATTTATTTTCTCCAAATTCCAGGTTCACATTACCATTAATAATACTGAGCCTTCCTATATCCATAAAGTCATCGAAACTGCGATGAGAGGTAAGGAGTAAAGATTTTTTGGTGATCTGCACTCCTGCAGTTTTTTTATAATTTATGGTGGGGTCACGCAGCACGGCTTCGTCAGCTTTTAAATTCTGATCAAAAATTAATTCAGGCCAATCCACACCAAGCAATTCAAAATAGGGCATGCTGTAATCCCGGAAACTCCTTATTTTATTTGCACTTGAAGTTGTATGAACCGAAAAATTATTGAGTACAAGTTTATTGTTTGCAAAACGAACACTATCGAAGGAATATATACAACTGCTATCCTTATTATAAAGATGATAGCCTTTAATAAGCATGTCGAATACATTCAGCGTAATAAGTTTCGAAGAATCCGGGTTTATCCTGAGATTTTTAATTTGGAAATTGACTTTACCGGAATGGATATTCGACTGTCTTTTTCGGCCTGTAATATTTAAATGGATATCAGCATTTGTAACGCCGAGAAATCCAAGATCCAAATCACCGGCGAATTCTCTTAAAATTTTATTTGGATCTGGCAATCCCTTAGCAGTATTGTTGTTACCATCCGCAACTGAGCTATTCAGGTTCAAATCTATTATTGGTTCTTCACAATAAACAGAATCTGTTTTTATAAGATTCAACCTGTACAAAGCATTAAAATCAACTCCTATTAGCGCCAGTTTTCTAAAATGAATATTGTAGCTGCTATGCGATCGTTGCGTTGGCAAAGCAATGATGTTACAACTATCCAAAATAATATTTCTTCCTTTCTCTACCACGAGCCTCTTAAACAAGAGCTGGTGAATGCCGTCAGTAAAAGAGATGGCCTGGTTAGAAGAACTGAAAGTGATATCATTATTGTTTACATATTTTTCCCCTGAGCCGGGATTTTTATTAAGCTTCTTCAGGGAAAAATAGATATTAGAGAAAACAAGGGGTTTCTTTTTTGAGTCCGGGGTATTATAAAGAATAAGCCTGGCATTAATAAGAGAAATGGAATGCGTATTTAGAGAAATAATTGCATCCTCAGCAGAGTGGTATAATTTACCGAGTTCCGTTCCGAGTGAAAGATCATTTTTTGCTTCGGAAGTACTATCCTTGGGCCTGCTGAACACTTCAATTACCGGGTCATATAATTTTACCTTCTTTATCTGTAGCGTATTATTGAAGAAGGCTGACCAAAGCGAATTGGTACTGAAGGTTACCTTTCGAAAACTTACCCGGTAAGCAATACTTGTTTTGTCCTCTGCAGTACTTGTGATCCTTGCTTTCTGGACTTTTACTTCGCTGGAAAGGAAATTGAAATTAACGTGAGATAGTTCCAGCTTCAGTTTGCCTCCCGATTTCTCATTGACTAAATCAATCAAAAGCCCATTAGCATTATGAATAAACCAGATATAGAGACAGGTAGTGGCGATCGCTAAAATGACAATTATTATCAAAGACAACTTTACAAAGCCCTTTCGAAAAAATCTTTGAAATTTTGTTGTCATAGACAATAATTAATTATTCATATAAATTTCCCTTTAATATTTTCAAAAAAGAGTAAATAAGGAATGTTTAAGAATTCTTTCTCAAATTAAATTTATAAACATAAACTACAAATCTGTTTTTTCATAATTTGATGCCAATAGATATATCATTCCAATGACAGCTTTTTGATCCGATTTGTTCAGCGGATTTTAAGACATGTAAATAATTTTTGGAACGTAACCCCATTTTTTTCTAAAAAAGAGATTTGCCCTAATTTTGGGAAAATGGCTTTATTTCGTCCACTCAAAATAAATATAAGATATGGCTGAAGAAATCTGCGTTCACATACAGGAAATAAAAGAATTGAAGCTGGCAAAGGAACTTGTCTGCGAAGAATGCATAAAAATTGGAAGCGACTGGGTTCATCTTCGTACTTGCCAAACATGCGGCGCAACCTTATGTTGCGATCAGTCTCCAAACAAGCACATGACCAAACATTATCACAAAACTGCTCACCCCGTTATTATATCAGCACAACCCGGGGAGCGATGGTTTTGGTGTTATAAAGACGAATTGTTTGCGGAGTATTGAGAATAGAAGCCTCTTAAATAGAAGCAAATTACCAGGATAAAATCTTATCCACGTTACTTGCAACTATTCAAATAAATGTTTTGCAAGTGCTTTATCATGACCATAAATATCGTCTCTGAAGTTCAACAGGCCTTCACTGTCCACCCAGGCAGTAAAATAGGAAATGAATACGGGTACTGTTTTTTTAAGCGTCACCCATTTTTCTTTTGAAGCGGACATCGCTTCTTTAATTTTTTCAGGCGTCCATTCCGGTTGATCTCGTAAAAGATATTCGGCGAGTTTTGCCGGCTCTGCCAGTCGTATACATCCATGGCTAAATGCCCTGCTAGCTTCATTGAAAAGCGACTTCGCGGGTGTATCATGAAAGTAAATATTATAGCTATTGGGGAAAATAAATTTCACTTTTCCGAGCGCATTTGCACCACCGGGCTTTTGTCGTATTACGGGTAGACCGTTGCTGACTCCGGTCTTCTCCATATTCATTTTAGAAAGGTAGTTACCGTTTCTTTTTATGGCTGGTAGTATTTCATTTCGCACAATGCTTGCTGGTATGTTCCAGTAAGGGCTAAAAACAACGTATTTCAATTGATCTGTAAAAATTACGGTACTATGCGCCTCTTTGCCTACCACTATATTCATGCTGAAAATCTTTTTAGAACTGTCAAATACATGAAGCCTGAATTCAGGAATGTTGACAAGAATGATGTTTCCCTCCGGCAATTGCGGTATCCATCTCATTCGCTCCAGGTTGATGAGTAACTGCCTGATCCTGGTTTTTACAGGCACATTTAATTCTTTAATAAGTGCGGCGGTGATAACTCCATCAGGCTTAAGACCAAAACTTTTTTGCTCCTGTTTTATTAACGATGTCAGTTCCGTTGAGTAATAGATGGAAGTATCAATAATTTTTTTATCGCCTGAAATCTGCAAACGTTGCTTCACTTGTTTGATGACAAGATCAGAATCACCAGTCTTGTATTTTTTTACTTTATCAGCCGTAATCTCTCCCCAGCCTCCGTCTTTATCGATGTTGTAATAATTTACCAGTGCTTTTTTCAAACGCTGATAATATATATTCACCGGCTCCCAGCCTTCCAGGTTTTTTCCGTCGCGGGCAATAAAGGAATCGAGAAGTACTACGGAATTTATTTTTTTTCGTGGAATGTACCATTGTAAATCTTTAGAATCTACCCTGCCGGCATAAGCATGCTTCGAATATTCAAAAAAATGGCTGGTTAACTCGAGTTCAATCTCAGTTAGCCTGCAAGGCACGATATCGATGGTTGTGTCTTCACTGAGTAAACTGTCCATGGCGAGGTGCAGGCTTTTAAATTGTAAAGCCGTGTCGCCAAATTCTGCGATATAGTTGTTGTGGAGATTCCAGAAAGAACGGGTATGTTCTGCGATTCCATCCTCCGTAAACCACGCGAATTGATAGTTGCGGTTTTTGTAAAAATTACGTAGAAGCACAGCCTGGCTATCCGCCGCATCTTGCTCCTTAATAAATGATTCGAGTTTCACGCTGTCAAGAAATAGCTCGGAGAAAGAAGTTGCAGGAGTTATAGTGGTATCTCTTTTTACCACATCTTCTTTTTGCGCTTCTCCGTTACAGGAGCTAAATAATATCAGTATGATTATAACTAAACCTAAATAGTTTTTTATTGCCGGCATCTTTCAAAGTTTTTCTGCTACAAAGGTATTGCAGCCAGGTAAGATAGAAGAATGAATATAAATTGAAATCTGCCCTAAATGGATTTTGGCCACGTGAAAAATGTAGTTGATATATTTTATACAATATTGAATTATTAAGATTGGCACTTACAATAAAAATTTTTGATGCGCTTAAAAAAAATAAAAATTAGATTTATGAACTTAAAAAATATTACCAGTAAACTTTAGTAAGATGCAAACTGTTACCGCGGAGTGGTTGCAATCAATAGAAGATTTAAAAGATGTTCCACCGGGGCAATTGCAATGGTGGATTGATAATAGCCGTGTTTACGAACTGGAAGAAGAAGCATACTTGTTCCGTAACGGGGTTCCTATTACAGGAACACATGTAATTTTAAGCGGACGAATAAAAATATTTGTAAATCAAAGCAATGGTATGAGGACAATTGGTTTTATTGGCGCAAAAGATATCACCGGGTATTTACCGTTTTCAAGAGGGCTCGTTGCCAATGTAAACGGACAGGTCGTTGAGAAGATTAGTGTGATGACATACCCGGTGGAAAGAATTAAGGAATTAATTGTGGGCTATTATGAACTAACCCAGGCTCTCGTGCATGTTATGACTTCCAGGGTAAGAAACTTTACAGCTCTCCAGCAGCAGAACGAAAAAATGATGGCACTGGGTAAGCTTTCAGCGGGACTTGCTCATGAGTTAAATAATCCGGCATCGGCCATAGTAAGAGGGGCTATTTCTTTACGCGATCATCTAAAATTATCGCCCGAAACTTTTAAGCGGATAATGGATATAAAAGTAACTTCGGCAGATGTTGATAAGGTGAATAATAAAATGTTTGAAGTGCTTGACAGGCACGAATTACCGGTTCTCACGCTCATGCAAAAAACTGGTAAAGAGAATGAATTGGCAGAATGCATGGAAAGCCTTTCGGTGGAAAATAGCCAGGAAATAGCGGAAAATTTTGTGGAGTTTGGATTTACCTGCGAGGATGTAAAGGAATTTAATTCACTTATACCTCATGAGCATTTAACGCCCGTGTTTAACTGGATTAACAATAATCTTGTTACAGAAAAAATGGTCAATGATCTCCAGGATGCAAGCCAGCGAATTGGAACACTGGTAAACTCGATCAAGAATTTTACCCATATGGATCGCGGGTCTGATAAAGAGTTTGCCGATATTCATTCGGGTATAAAGAATACGCTGACGATGCTTGAGTATAAATTTAAGAAAGGGAATGTGAAGCTTGTTGAGCATTATGATATAGGTCTGCCGCACATACAAGCCTTTGTGGGCGAGCTAAACCAGGTATGGACTAACTTGATAGATAATGCACTCGATGCCATGGAGGTAAATGGAAGCGGTATTCTTGAAATAACAACAAGTCGTGAAAAAGATAATGTGATTTTTACCATTACCGATAATGGCCCTGGTATCCCTACCGAAATAACAAATAGGATTTTTGATCCCTTTTTTACAACAAAGGACATTGGCAAAGGAACCGGCCTTGGCCTTGATGTGGTTAAAAGAATTGTGAGCCAGCACGAGGGAACAATAAAAGTTAATTCGCTTCCCGGTAAAACGACATTTACAGTTTGTTTTCCAATTGCTGCATGAATGGGCGTAAAGACGCAAATTAATTTTAAAAAAAAATATAATGAAATTCAGCATAATATCTTCCCTGGCTACATAAGCCCTGGTTACTTTCTCATTGGCTTTTACAAAGCAAAAAGATAAAAATGAGTGGACTAATCTTTTAGATCAGGATCTAACAAAATGGTCGTTCTATTTAGGTTATAACTTTAAAGCAACGTACGATGGGAGTGTTCCCCGGGATGAAAACGGCGATAGCATTCCGCCTGTGGGTTACAAGAATTTCAACAATGTTTTTTCAGTTGTAAAAGACAATAATGACTTGTTTTAAAAGTAACAGGAGAATATTATGGGTGTGTATTTACAAAAGAGTCATTTAAAAACTTCATAATCATCATTTGCTTTTAATTACAAAAGCTTTCATCTTAGAATCATTTATTGCGGCTAACATTATTTTTTGCTTACCAACATTTACCAGTTTAAGGTCCTTTACATCTCCATCCAATATTAGCCCACTGGTTACCGGGGAAACCGGGGTGAATTGTCCGTTGCCATTTCCTGTGAGGAGAAGGCCATAAGAAGCGTCATAACGGCCCGGCATAACCTGTGCCTGGTATTCATTGCCGGCAAGAATTATATCATTAAAGCCATCATCATTAATGTCTGTACATATAGTCGCATTCACAGGCGCTTCCTGTGCTATTAAAGGAAAAGGATGAAAAGTAAAATTGCCTTTGCCATCGTTTTTAAAATACCCGCTTCTTGCTTCACTGCATTTTAGAACGAGCGCTCCCGCCATCATTTCTTTGGTAAACATATTTTCCATAGTTGCTTTTGCATAAGCACTGTTCAGTTCAAAAGTCTTTTTTATCGAAGGCATTTGTCTCGCCCATTCATCACGCGATATACCTGATGATAGGACATATTTTCCCTCATTATCTTTTATATAATGACAGAATATATTGTCCATGACACCGTTGCCGTCAAAATCCTTTGCTATTAATTCTGCAGGTGTTTGTGCACCTATATGGTAAGGGTTGTTCAAGCCTATATTGCCTGCAATAATATCAGGATAACCATCCTTATCAATATCCGTCACAAGCAAGCTTCTCCACAAGCCGTTTACTGTTTGTAATCCATTTTGAGTATTCTCAGATAGTGTTGTACCGTTGTTTTGAAAAATACGGATTGGCATCCAGTCTCCCGCAATAATAAGGTCCGGTTTCTTATCATTATTCATATCTGTCCAAACAGCGGCATTCAAAAGCCCTATATCTTCCAGCGCAGGACAAACGGAGGAGGTTACATCTGTAAATCTACCATGGTCGTTCCTGAGAATATAACTCCGGGGCGGTACCGGGTAAGTCCCTAATATTACCCTTCCCCCAATAAAAATATCCATATCACCATCGCCGTCCATATCGGCCACGGCAATACATTTGGAAGGTGTACGTATAATAGGTGAAAAGGCATTGTCATCTAATTTAAAAGAGCCTTTTCCGTCGTTGATGTATAATCGCGGACGATAAAAAGAGGAAGTAGGTTCAAACTCACTACTGCCGCCAGCGATGAGCAAATCCGGAAACCCATCACCATTTGCATCAAATAATGCGCTTTGCATATCTTCCTCATTTTTCGTTCCGGTCACAAGTTCCTGGCTTTTAAAACTGCCATCCCTTTGTTGTAAAAATATTTTGCCCGATTGCTTAAAGGCTCCGCCGATAAAAAAGTCTTCGAGGCCGTCGCCATTTACATCGCCGATGCTTATAAAAGGGCCTTCCTGGGAATATTTCTGTGAGATTAGTGACTGAAAATTATAATCAAAAAACAAAGTTTCTTTATGCTGAAAATCTGCATGTATGTTTTCTGTTACCTCATTAAAAAAGGAATCGGTAACAGGTTGTTGTCGCGTGAATTCAGCCAACGCATCTTTATAATTAACGTGCAATATCTTGTTGGTACCGGGATTCTTAATAAGCTGCACTTTTTTATCGGGCCATATTATCTTAATTGAATCCGGAGTAGTTGTGCTAAAGCCAAAATGAAGCCGGTTGTCAACGGTTGATAAATAACCCCTCGCCGGATACTGTTCTACCATTTGTACAAGCCCTTGACTATAAGAATAAGCAATGGTGCCTATTCCATCTTTATTTAGGGAATCTCCATTCAACTTAATAGTGAGGTAATTGTTTTTTTTGGAAGAGTCAGCATACGAACTAATATCATTATGCAATATGAATGCATCACCGTTAATGTTATTGGTAATGAGATCAAGGTTTCCGTCATTATCCAGGTCAGCGTAGGCTGCACCGTTAGAAATAGATTGTTGATCTATTCCCGCTTTTTGGGATACATCTTCAAAACTTAATCCTCCTTTGTTAGTGTATATGTAATTATGAAGGGAAACCGGGCCCAGGGCAGCAAGATGGTCCATAAAAACCCTGCGCTGACCTGGGTCGTTATCGGGAATACCATTTTCTATAGCCGTTTTACGCCTGTATTCCAGGAAGTCTATGTTAGTGGGATCCCGGCCCAGTCCATTTGTAATGTGTACGTCCTTCCAGCCATCGTTATCCAGGTCGGCAATCAAAACGCTCCAGCTCCAGTCTGTTTCGGCAATACCTGCCATTTCCCCAATTTCGCTAAAGAAAGGTTCATCATCATTACTGATATTTCTTACGCCATTGTTCAACTGCAGCATATTGTGTATATATTCCGGCTGATAGCCTTTGTTCATTTCCAACTGGTGGCGTTGCTCGTTTAAGAATGAGTACATCATTTTCTTGCGCTCATTCATTTCGGGTTGCATGTCAAGAGTTATGATATCTGGCTTATCATCATTATTTATATCCGCCGCATCTGTTCCCATGCTTGAATAACTCTGGTGCCGGATTGCAGATCCTATACAATTGCTGAATGTTCCATTCTTATTATTTAACCATAGTAAATCATTCCGGATGTAATCATTGGAAACGTAGATATCAGGGTAGCCGTCGCCGTTAAAATCGCTCACAGCTACTCCCAGGCCATTGCCATCTTCTATTATGCCCGCCGGTTTTGAAACATCTTTATAAACCGGGTGGCCGGTACCTGGCAGGTTTCCTTCATTGTGGTATAATTTGTCTCCCGCAATTGCATTGCTGTCAATTTTGTTGTCCCGGATATCATTCGGGCGTTTATCATTTAAAGTATGGTTAAGAAGATACATATCCATTTTACCATCCTTATCATAATCTAAAAAAACCGCCTGCGTGGAGAAAGAAGTATCTGCGAGCCCATAATCAGCAGCTTCTTCTTTAAAAGTGAGGTTGTGTTGGTTGATGTATAAAAGATTTTTGCGTTTAACGCCATCCACCTTACCTGCTACACACACATAGATGTCTTCCCATCCATCATTATTAATATCAACGACGTTTACACCCGTACACCACGAGGAAGTTGATACACCTGCCTTTCCGGTAATATCTTCAAAGTGCATTTTGCCTTCGTTAATGTAAAGTTTAGAACTCACCTGGTTGCCTGCAAAAAAAATATCAGGTAAGCCGTCATTATTAAAATCGCCTATGCCCACACCGCCTCCCATATAGGTATATTCGTTAACGAACATATTTGTGGAATCATCTTCTGTAATAGTGTTCTTAAAATCAATTCCGGTTTGTGATGCAGGAAGCAAGCTAAAATACAGGCCGGTTTTTTTTACCGGGGATGTGCAGGATGCCAGCAGAAAAAAAAAGATTGAAGTTATAGTAAGATTTCTCACGCAATAATTTTCTAAAACAGGTATGCAATTACACAAGTGAAAAGGTAATATTGTTACGCACAAAATTACCCCTTCACTTACGATAAAAATATTTAAAGTTCTGTGTCTATTTTTTATCTGCAACCAGGTAAATAACACTTAATGCAGGAACATTTACTTTAATAGTTCCGCTGAGCGGAGCAGAATACGCTTGCAATGTTGCATAATTAAGAGGCCCGCCGGTAGGAGTAGCCGGGCCTATTCCATTTACTAGCACTTGCCCCGAAAACGGAGGATTATCCTGGCCACCGGTAAGAACGTACCAATAATATTTGCTCCCGGCAGGATAATGTTGAAAATCAATAGAAACAATATGATTAAATGAACCGGAGTTGATAATCACGGTTCCCGCTTGTCCTGAGCTGAATGTGGAAGAATATGTTGTTATGTCGTTATTCAGCGCTTTCAAAGTATCATAAACCATTCTGTCTCCAAAAAATCTTTGAAAGTAATAAAGATAGAAGAAGGATGGGCGAGGATTCCACAATGGCGCATTAGGCTCGTCACCATTATTAAACATCCCGTGGTCGTCACCGTTAGAATATCCATTCGCAATGTCCCACCTGCTTGCTTGTCCATATTCATTCTTAATGATTGAACCAATTGTTTTCGCTGCATGGATGCCCGCGATATAAGACACGTTTTGCCTGGAGCCGGTGGCTCTTATATTCCATTCCGTCATGGCGATGGGTTTCAAGTCCACGCCTGCAGCACTGATTTGCTGTTTCACATAAGCCATAACGCTGGTTGGTGCGCTAATGGCGGTTTGCAATATTTCGTTCACATTTGAATTCGCATTATAGGGGGTGAAATAATCATGCACTATATAAAAATCAGGTACACTGCCAGCCATCGTTAGCACACCCTGGTTCCACGTTTGTTCCGCGAGTGGGTTGCCATTGTTTGCCGGTTGTTCATACAAAGTAGCCCCTACATAAATGGTTGCTCCTGTCTCCGTAGCTGCCGCATGCATTGAATCAGAAAAAATCTTAAAATGATCCCCATACAAAGCTCCTGTTTGATAAGTTGGTTGCGCATCGGTATTATTATTTACATCTATGCGATAACCAGCTTCCCAGCTTCCAAATGTTTCGTTGCCAATTTCCCAAAACTTTGTTTTGCCGGCATCATGCCTTACCCAATCTGCGGCAAGGTGGGCTGCAGTTTCCGCAGGCTTTAGACTCGTGCCATACCTCGCATATCCGTAGTTTACGGTTATCATACCCGTGCTGTTGGTTTGGGAAAGCAGGTTGTAATAATTACTTAGTGAAAACGTCCAACTTGCTGCATTCCCGCCATACCAATACCCGGCATTAGTGGTTGTTCCATCAGCATTCAGCAAAACAGAAGGTGCATCGGAAGGTGCTGGATTTGCATCGGTACCATTCCAGAAAAATACATCGCTAATACTGCCACCCGGGCCTCTTATCACATTTGGCGACAAATCAGAAATGTATTGCATCAAGGCGGGTTGGTTTACCATTTGGCCAGACCACAGGTTTGAATTATTGCCATAAACATAAGGGGGAACTTTAACCAAAACCTTATTTACATTTATCGTTAAGGAATCGGTTACCGCACCTGTAACTGCAGCTCCTGCTGTCACAGCGGGCAGGTTAAAAGTCCTGGGTTTCCACCCGTCCTTAAAAAAACCAATTGTTGCAGGATTGGCAGGATCCGTAGGGCTGTATATTGAGTCAGTAGTCGGTGGCGGATTGTTGCCACCACCAGGATTGGGATCTGTAGATGATTCTTTTTTGCAACTTACCGTTGCCATTCCCAGAACAAAAAGAATTGCGAGAAAACTCAAATTCTGCGGATTAATTTTCATTTTATGAACTGGTTTATTGCACTTTTACGATTCTTACATTATCAATAGCAATATTTATGCTTCCGGCAGGTACTGCAGTTGGCTGATCGTTTGCAATAAGGAATCCAACTTCCGTTGTATTATAATCTGAAAATTTACTTGCGGGCGAACCTGCCGGATTCCAGGAACTTTTGCCCTGATCATTACCTGTGATGAACTGAGAAAGTGGTATAGTTACCGTCACCCAACCCGTAGGTTTATATTTTCCACCATTTGCAGTTTCCCATGGAGCATACCTGGCAGTATACGAGTTCCATCCATACCAGCCTCCAACAGCAATCCATATTTCTCCTGCACTCCAGGTTGTCTTAACATACTGCTCAAACTTCAGTGCATAATTATTTATTGACATACCGGTATTAGCAACCCAAGGCACTGGATTTAACTGGAGCAACCCGGAATTACCTTGTGATGTAGGACCCGCATTAGCCGACATTGGGCTTCCCTGCAGCAATACTGCAGAACCACCCGTGCCATTGGGATAATTAGAAGCAGTTGTCGCAGCGTCAGCATAGCCCCCGGTCCAACCAACAAACGAGGTATTATCGGATGCCCATTGCTCATCAAAAGTTGATAAATAGCCCGGAGATGGATGAGTGGTATAAGAATCAAAAAGCTGCGGCGAAGTCGCTTTTCCTAACACCCCTTCTATTCTCAGAGAATCAACAACAATAATGCCCGCGGGTACTGTAACTGTTAATTGATTTACACTTAACACCTGTAAGCCTGTGCCGGATATATCCCCAGGGAAGATAACATCAGTTATTCCTACAAAATTGGTTCCGTTTATAGTGATTGTATTTCCGCCTACTCCATTTTCGTTGGACACAGAAGTAATGCTCATTGGCGGCGGATAACCAAATGCTGCCGAGCCAAATGTCGTATATACACGAAGTGAATCAGTAAATGCGGTACCGGGAGGAATCGCTGCAATGATTTGAGTAAATGTTTTGTTTACCGTATAAGAGAGTGCTGTATCATCACCGCTAACGGGAAAAGTTATTTTATTGGTCCCCGCAAAGTTGTTACCATTAATATAAACAACAGTACCACTGTTGTCAAATGTTATCGAAGAAATACCTGGTGGATACAAGTATAGCTGAAATGAATACGTTGCCGTTCCGTGGGACGTAACAACCTTTATCAGGCTCGGCACGTTTGGATCAGTTGCAGCAGTTTGCGCCGTAGATGGAACATTTATGATGATATTTTTATCTGTAGCATACGCAGGATTGAAATACGCGGAGGTATCATTAAAATACACCGCTTGCAGCCCGCCCAGGTTATTTCCCTGTATTACAATGAGCGTACCGGGAACAGCCTGTGCGAATGAACTGTCTCTCTTTGTACTGTCTACGACCCTAATATTTGTTATTTCCGGCTGACCTGAGCTTGAGTCATTTTTCTTGCAGGAGTAAAAAACAGCGCCGGCCAGTATAGCTAAGAATAGTACTTTCTTCATATAATTTTATTTAACAATCGTTCTTAATAATTTAGTTTACTAAAATCAAAAGGCTCTGGTGCCAGTTCAAGATTAGGCGCGACAAGCAATTCAACTTCCGGATACGGAAGTTCTGCCGCTGAAGCCGGCATGGAATAGTTATGCGGGCCAAGCGCCGCAGGATTTGTTACATCATTGAAATAGGTAATAAATGGCGACCCGTTATTAAATGAGATATTGTAAGTGCCCCTGTTTTGTGTGCTATAGTATTGCAATGCAGCGGATGGATTAAAATAATACCAGGTTTTCCAGTCATACCACGCATGCCCTTCAAAAGCAAATTCTATTTTCCTTTCAAGGAATATATCGCTATAGGTGATTGATGTTTTAGGAGCAACTCCAGCCCGCTGCCTTACGGCATTATAATATTGCAGGGCCTGTGGGTCGGAAGTAGAAGAACCATTGCCTAAAATAGCATCGGCATAAATTAAATAAACATCGGCAAGCCTGAAAATGTATGTGCTGATATTTTCATTCTGCTGCCCGCCAAGCCCGCCATTATCCGCGGGAGATCCTATTACATACTTTTTGACATAAGCGTGATCGTTTCCATAATAAGTACCGGATGTAACGGGAGAATAAATATGTTGCCCCGTAGCAGAGTTCGTAGCATTATTAAATAAAGTAGTATCTACCCTCCAGCCGCCGGCGGCTACGTTGATATCAGGATAAAAAGAATTGGGCATAAAAAGGGTTGCTTTCCTGCGCACAGAATCTGCCGCATTTGCCGGATCCATATAATATTCCATTAAGCTGGGAGAAGCTCCAAATGAGCCGCCCCATCCGTCGCCGGTTTGTGTGATCTTGGAATCGTAAGCCAAATTTGCCTGCATGTGATTTTGAACAAACCATTCGCCGCTGGGAACCCATAATAATCCAAAAAGACATTCCTCCGGTGCCTTGGTACCACTGAAAACCCCGCTTGTAAAAAGATCATAATAATTGGGAAGCAGTGTAAGGCCGCTATTGTTACAAACGTCACCTGCATAAAATTTAGCACTATCAAGATCACTTTGGTTTCGGCTGCCGCCAGACTGTCCAAGTCCAGACCTTACGAGGAATGCCCTTGCCAACATCCCTTCTGCACTCCACTTGGTGATTCTTGCCGGCTGAAGTGGTGAAGCAGCAAGGTTATTTTTTGCCCAGGTAAGATCGGAGATAATAAATTTCCATACATCGGCTAAATCATTTCTGCGAATAGAACTGTCTCCTAGTTGCTGGCTGTTGTCATAAATAATGGGCACCGCACCCCAGTCAAGCGCTAAAAAATAATACGCGGCTGCACGCATGAAATAGCACTCCGCCAGTCCTGAATTTCTTACAATCTCACTTGCTCCTGAACCAGCATTTTTAATATTATACGCAACCACGTTAGCATTGGCCACTACTGACCACAACGCCTGGTAGGCGCTCTGTAACGCACCGCTTGGATCAGTTGATGTAACCGTGAAATTAAGGTAAGAACCCCTGCCATTATAATTATCACTCAGGCTGTTTCCACCCATCACATCGCCAATATACTGGAGAGAGGTACCATTGTATCCGCCCCACGATCCATTATATAATGGGCCAGTGCCGTTTAATATATCGGCATCCGTTTGGTAAAAAGTGCCCGCGGTCGGTGCACCAAGAGGCGGCCGGTCGAGGTAAGTTTTTTTGCACGATTGCATAACTAATACAGCAAGAACTGAAATTATTATGAATGTTATTTTTTGTTTCATTATTATAATTTTTACTGAATGTTTTTATCAAAAATCCAATGAGAGGCTGAATGTAAAAGACCGGGTGGAAGGATACCTTCCTTCGTCCATGCCTACTATATTTAAACCTCCATAGTTATACAAGCCAACTTCAGGATCATATCCCTTGTACTTTGTGATGGTGAATGCATTTTGTACCTGGAAAGTCGCCAGCGCACCGCGGAGTACATGTGTGCGTGATATGACTTTTGATGGTACGCGATAACTTAAGCGAACATTTTTTAATTTTAAATAAGAACCATCTTCCACGTTCCATTGTGAGATCCTGTTATTTCCATTCGCATCAATAAATGCATTCGGAATATTATAACCAGGATTTGTGAGCGTTGCGGTTAATGCATCAGCAACATTTACACTGCTGGGTACCGCAAAATTCACGACGTTTTTAAAATGATTGCTATAAGGCCCGGTGCCCTGTGGTACTGTTTCATTTTGATACCTGGTGAGGTTTAGTATCGAGTTGCCATATACCCCGGTAAAAAAGAAATTAAGATCAAATCCTTTATAGGTAAAATTTGACGTAAAGCTATAAGTGAATTTTGGCCACGGGTTTCCAATAATTCCCCGGTCATTTTGATCCACATATCCGTCACCATTAATGTCCTTGAACTTGATATCTCCTACCCATGAGCCTTTCGAAGGATCCACAATCAGGGGACTGGTGCTTGCGGCAGAACCCGTTTGTATAGCATGCCCTGTAATATCTTTATAATTCTCAAAAAGCCCTTCAGCGATATAACCTGTGATCATGCTAATTGGCTGCCCCACCTCTGTTAGAAACTGCGCCTGCCTGTTGTTTGTCTGATCGTAGTATTGAGTGTTAATATTGCTAACCAATTTTGTGACCTTATTGCGGTCGATAGAGAAATTAAATCCCGTCTTCCACTGAAAATTTTGCTTAGAAATGTTTACGGTGTTTACACTTATACCTATACCCCTGTTCTCCATGCTGCCGTAGTTCTTTTGCGGCCAGCTCAATTGTCCACCATAGCCCCCGCTTACATAACCACCAAGATATTCGGGGCCTGTCGCCGCCAAAATCAGGTTAGATATTTTCTTAAGATAAGCATCGGCAATTATTTCTATCCTGTTACCAAACATGTGCATGTCAAAGCCGACATTTGTTGCCTGGTCTTGCTCCCATTTCAGGTCAGGATTTGGGAAATTTGATGGGAGGAAACCTGCACCCCAAACCGTTGCACTGGAATAAAGATTAGAATAAATGGCGCCGCCCTGGCCGGCGTTACCGGAAACACCATATTCTCCTCTTAATTTAAGGTCATTTATGAATGTGAGGTTTTTCATGAAATTTTCTTCAGAAATTTTCCATGCTATTGAAGCTGCCGGAAAAGTGCCGAACTTATTGTTAGGCCCAAAATTGGAGCTGCCATCTCTTCTTACTACAAACTGTGCAATATACTTTTGGTCGTAGGTATAGTTCAGCCTTGTAAAGTAAGACTCGGTAGAGCCGTTACCCCTGTAACTTGTGCCCGGTGGTGATAGCGGATCTCCTACGCTAAGTTCCTGCACCGAACTTGTAGAATACCTTAGCCTGCCGGCACTGAGCCCCTGGTAGGCGTAATAAGTATTTTCGTGACCGACCATGGCAGTAACACTATGTTTCCCAGCTGAAAAATCATACTGCACCCTGGAGTTAAGAGATAGCCAGTAGTTATTGCCTGAGGCTCTGCTTCCTGAGGTGGGTGAACTTTGGTAATATTGACCAAGGGTATAAAAAGGATTGAATTGATAATTATTAGTAAAAGTGTAATTGCCATTTGTTTCCGTATGCCATAGCAGCCCCTTAAAAGGCGTTATATCAAGGCTGACGCCTCCTATTATCCCGAAAGAGGTGTTGTAATTATTATTAAGTTTAGCAATTGCTACCGGGTTGGTAGTAGCATATTGAGCCTGGGCAAGGTTTGCAGGTCCGCCCCAGGTTCCGTCAGGATTTTTTACGGGAATAGTTGGGTTTTGTGCAAGTGCCAGGTTGATAATATTATTTTGGAAAGTATTGACTTTTTCATTTGTTCCAAAAGAGCTTAGGTTGGTGCTGAATTTTAACCATTTTGTTGCCTGGTTTGCCAAATTTATTCTTATGGATCCTCTCTTAAATCCAGACCCGGCGGCAACGCCATCCTGGGATGTGTAATCACCGGAGAAGTAAAAAGTTGATTTATCTGTACCGCCACTTACCGAAAGCGAATGCTTTTGTAATTGCGTGGGATTGAATAAAGCATGCTGCCAGTTGGTACCTTTACCAAGAATAGTGGGGTCGCCCAATTCAGGTGGCTCTACACCTACAAGGCCATACTGTTGTAATTTGCCAATATATATTGCGTACTCCTGCAAATTCATAACCGGCAGTTCATTTGGCCTTCCCTGGATAGTTTGGGATTCCGAAACATTCACTCTTGTCGCTCCCGCCTTACCCTGCTTTGTAGTAATCATTAAAACTCCATTGGCACCTGCAGCCCCATATATTGAAGTAGCAGCGGGTCCCTCCAAAATGCTTATATTCTCTATGTCATCAGGGTTCAATCCCGATAATTCATTCCCTACGCTCGCATTAGAGTTATAGATTCCGCCCGTTGCCTGGCTCGGCCTTATTTGTACACCGTCTATTACATAAAGAGGCTGATAATTACCGGTTATAGTACTTACTCCCCTGATGATTACCGCAGCACCTGCACCGGGAGCGCCGCTGCTGGTTGATACATATAAATTAGGTGCTTTACCCTTGAGCGCATCATCAAGTGTGACATTTACCGTGCTGTTAAGGTCTGCATTGGAAATAGTGCCAACCGCACTACTCATATCGGATTTTTTTGTTTTACCATATCCAACCACCACCACGTCCTGTAGGTTGCCATAATCCTGAACCAGGTTTACAGAAAGTGAATTTTGTGCTGCACTTATCTTTTCTTCCTTTGTTTTATACCCGATATATGATATCACAATCACATCGCCAGTAGAAGCATAAATACTAAATTCACCATTGTCCGCAGCACTCACCGAATTTTGGGTCCCTTTTACCGTAATAGTTGCCCCCGGTATGGAAGCCCTTGAAACACTGCTGGTGACACTGCCTTTTATGATTCTTGCCGGAGTGTTTTGGGCAAACGATGGTGTATATAAAATTAAGATGGATACGAAAGCCCACACAAGGGGTTTGATCATTCCGCTGGAGTTGAATTTTCTCATATAAGTACAATTGTTTGTTTTGTGTTTGAACTAAAATTTTAAAGTGATTGAGCAGACTGTGGCCAATAGGAAATCGATGACCTGCCAGATCTGTTAAGCTGGGTTATGTCGTTAAAAAAATTAAGTAAATGGAATATATAAACTGAAGCAGGGTATTTTAGCATAGCAATCGTAGTTTTCGTTTTTTAGAAATGCGATATTTAACATTCAGTTTGTTAAATATTAGGTGAAATTAAGACGAATTTCTAAAAACAGGGTAGTTGAATGTTTATCTATAGGTGTATAAATGTTAACCTTAAAGCAATTGATAGCGAAGGGGCATAAAAAGGTAAGATGGTACGCTAATTAATTGAAAATCAATGCAAGTTGACTAGAAATTTATTTATTCAGTCTTGTAAGCTGATAAGTTAACTACTTATAATAGAGACAGTGGTGATTGGGCTAGTAAAGATTGTCGTAAGGTAGAAAAGAGAAAAGTACAATATCGCGTCAATTTGCAATTAGAATAGGGTGGCTCTCAATTTAAATTTATTTCGATGCTTTTGTTTCCCTTTTCTTTTCAGCCCCGTTTTCTGAATGGCCATTTTTATTCCTTGCACGATAGGCAGAGGGCAATTGCTTGAATTGCGCTTTAAAAAACTTTGAAAAGTATTTGGGGTCATTAAATCCTACTTCGTAAGCTATTTCAGCAATGGTAAACCGGCTTTTTTCGAGCAACTGCGCCGCTCTTTGCACTCTTACAGAACGGACGAAATCCAGCGGAGCCTTACCGGTCAATGCCAGCATTTTTTTATACAATCCCACCCGGCTGATATATAATTCCCGGCTAAGCTCTTCTATTGAAAAGTGCGGATTAGCAATATTTTTCTCAATTATCTCAAGCGCATGGTGCATAAATTTTTGGTCAGGAGAATCTACTTGCACTTCGGATGGTTCCGTTTTTACAAGCTTTTCGTAGGCTTTTTTTGCGGAATCGAGTTGAGCCAATAGGTTCTTTATTTTGGAAAGTAGTATATCAAAGTTAAAAGGCTTGGTGAGATAATCACTGGCTCCTGTTTCAAGGCCCTTTAACTGTTGTTCTTCCCCGGTAAGAGCAGTGAGCAATATTACCGGCACAAATGAAGTGCGTTTGTCGTTCTTTATTTTTCGGCACAGGTCTATTCCGTTCATCTCAGGCATACTTATGTCGCTTACAATAATGTCGGGATGAGCGGATAGTGTTTTTTGCCATCCTGCCTTTCCATTATTAGCTTCAATTACATTGAAATATAATTCAAGATTCTCTTTCAAATACAGCCTCAGGTCATCATTATCCTCTACAATCAGCAATGTTTGTTTTTTTAAAGGCCCTGTCTCTTTAGTACTCAAGTCAAATGACTCCTTTTGAGCAGATGAAGGCTCATCGAATAGGGTAATTATTGCTGCTTCTCTTTCTTTATCGTCTCCATTTTTATCATCCGGATTGGGTTCATACATTTCTTCCGGCAATTGGGTCAAAGGCAATAAGATCGTAAAGCAACTTCCCTTATTTAACTCACTTTCTACTTTGATAGAACCATTATGTAATTTTACAAACTCCTTAGTGATAGAAAGCCCTATACCACTTCCCTGGTTTTCCATATTTTCA